>JAICND010000298.1 GCA_025929005.1 Acidimicrobiia bacterium | reverse complement strand
TCGCGGACCATCTGCACGATTTGATCGACTCGTTGGGCGTCGAGCCGTTGACCCTCCTGGACGAGAAGCAGCAGCTCCTCCAGAACGGTCCTGACTTCCTCGACCTCCGGTGCAGGTCCAGTGATGGAGACCTCGTTGCCACGCGCGACGAGGCGAACCGCCGGAAATGCCGCCTCAACGCTTTTGAGGTTGACGTCGGCCTGCCCGAGCAAGTCGAGCATCAGGTGGTTGGAGGGGACGCGTAAGCGTGCTTCTAGAAGGTCGGGGGTCACCGCAACTCTGCAGGTGGGATCAAGGGCGAATTATAGGGTTGCGGCCCATGAACTCCCCAAGGGGTTTCTGTCAGCCCGGAGGCCATTTCATCTTCCGGCCCCCCAGCAGGTGGAGATGGAGATGGGGGACCGTCTGGCCACCGTCGGCACCGATGTTGGTCACGAGCCGCCAACCACCTGCAAATTCGTCACCTTTGGCGACCTCTCGAGCAAGCTGGACCAGATCAGCCAGAACCCACGGATCATCGAGGTCAGCCAGCGAGTCGGCTACGTGTCTCTTGGGGATGACCAGCACGTGTTGAGGCGCGACGGGGTTGATGTCGCGGAATGCCAGCGAGATCTCGGTCTCGGCGACTTGGTTCGACGGGATCTCACCGGCAACGATCCGACAAAAAAGGCAGTCGGCCTGGGTCATTGCTCCATTTGGTCAAGCACCCGCCGGACGGTTGATCGGTCCGAGCGAACCAGAGAGGCCAAGAGCTCAAGGTCGCTCTGACGCACCGCCAGGCTCCCATCGGCGGATCGTCGCCGGATCTGAATGGCCGAGAGGAACCGATCGATTGCCTCGGAGACGGCCGGTTCTGCGGTATCGATCGCAGCCAGATCGATGCTCAAGTCGCCATCGGTTGGTTCTGCTTCTGGCGAAATCGGGATCAGCTGAACGACGTCGACGGAGTAAAGCTGTGATAGACGGTGAAGGCGCTGCACCGAAACGGTTCGTTCCCCCCGCTCGTAGGCGCCAAGGACGGACGACTTGAACTCGCTGTCTGAGTACTTCTCGACATCGTGCAACGACCAGCCCCTGCGCTTGCGGGCTGCGCGCAACCGTTCACCCAATAACCGATCGAATTCGTCCAAGGCCGCCTTACCCTCCGACTGAGATCCCAGCCCCATGAGGCTACCACGGAGAGTGGCCGAAACGCGCTCTTGGTCGCTAGGCCCGCATAAGGAGGACGGCGACCGTGAGGGCTGCTGTCTCGACCCGGAGGGTGGTGCGCCCGAGCCCAATTCTGGGAAGCCCGAGACCCAATTCTTCGGGCGCCCAGCCTCCCTCAGGGCCGATGGCAACCGTGATCGTCTCGGGAGCTTCACCCGGCAAAGGGTCACCGTCTCCGACGGCGAGCCAGGTTTCCCCTGACCAGGATTGGCTCCCCAGCTGATCAGGGGAAACCGGAGCGGGTTCTATCACGAGCAAGTGGACTCCCTGGGACTGTTCTAGCGCGGCCACAGCCCATGCCGTTGCTTTGCCTAGCGGTGGTGGGTGTCCCTGCCCATAACGTGTCGAGAGCCAGACGATCCTGGCCACTTCGAGTTCCCCCGCCTTCTCGACCAGAAACCGGGCACGATCTTTGTCACGGGGTGGCGCCACCGCCAGGGTCAAGCGGGGCCGGGGCGCAGGGCGGCTTTCCTCGGTGGAGCGGATGACCGACCCCCCGTGCAGATGGCCGACGCCCATCCGGCCGGCACCATCGGTATAGGTGAGTGCTTCGGAATCCTGGACACGCAACACCGAGAGCAGATGGTGACGCTGATTGTTGGAGAGCTCGATGACAGGCCCAGTCCAGGGAGGTGGAAGGTAGAGATGCGGTCGATGGCCCACTACCGGCCCCGACGGCGGCGGCCACTGCTCTCACGCGGGTGCTCGCCCCGGATCCGGGCAAAGGTCCTCAGCGCTTCCGATTCCTCAGCGGTCAACTCCGTGGGCACCTCGACGACCACCTGTACCAGCAGGTCCCCTCGGCCTCTTCGGCCGAGGTGGGCAGTACCCAGACTCGGCAAACGGAATACAGCACCCGGCTGGGTTCCGGCCGCAATCTCAAGAGTCTCTGTGCCCCCTTCCAGAAGAGGTATCTGCACCTCGGTGCCGAGGGCAGCTTCGGTGATGCCCAGACGTAGCGTGTGGATGAGATGATCGCCCTCTCTGCGAAACGTCTCGTTGACGGCAACCCTTATTTCGACCTGGAGGTCGCCGGCCAGTCCACCGCGGCCGGGGAATTCGCCCCGACCGCCCAACCGGAGCCTTGTGCCCGGTCCGACTCCGGCCGGGATTTCCACCTTTACTTCACGCTCTCCGGTTATCGCTCCCAAACCCCGGCACTGCGAGCAGGGGTCGGTGACGGTTGTGCCCATACCGGCGCAGGTGGTGCAGGACGACACGGTCATCATCGTTCCCAGCAACCCCCGCCGCGCCACCCGAACGGATCCACTGCCACCACAGGTCGAACACGTGACAACGCTGGTGCCGGGAGCGGCGCCGTCGCCGCCACAAACGTCACACATGACCCTGGTCCGAAATTCCACGTCGCGTTCCCCTCCAAAAGCGGCGGTGGCCAGGTCTACTTCGACGGCAACCAGGACATCGCGGCCGCGCGGGACCCCACCCTGGCGACCACCCGAAAAGAAACCCCCGTCGCCAAACACCGACCTGAGCAGATCGTCGAATCCTCCGAAATTGCCAAAGAGGTCGGATAGATCGATGGTGTCACCACGGTCGTATCTCTGACGGCGATCAGGATCGGAGAGAACTTCGTACGCCTCGGCGACCTCACGGAATCGTGCCTCAGCCGAGAGGTCGCCTGGATTGGCGTCAGGATGCGTCTCGCGAGCAAGGCGCCGAAAGGCTTTCTTGATGTCCTCGGTGGTGGCATCACGGGCAACCCCGAGGGTGGCGTAGTAGTCCCGTGGCATCCCGAACAGGTTACGAGCCGATGCGTTCTTCTAATTCGCGACCGACACGCTCGACCGCAGAGATGGCTTTCTTGTAGTTCATCCGCATCGGACCGATCACTCCGAGCGACCCCGCCGACCCCCCAGCCTCGTAAGTCGCCGACACCACGGCAAGGTCGACGTCGTC
>JAICND010000508.1 GCA_025929005.1 Acidimicrobiia bacterium | reverse complement strand
TTCCTGGCGGGTCGCTCCACCGTCGACAATCAAGCAAGGCTTGGTCAATCTCGCCTCGGTCAATGCTGAAGCTGCCCGGGCCCGCTCGTCTGGTCGTGTAACCAGCACTATGCGCTCGACCATGGGGGCCCTTTCGAGAGTGTCAAGCGAGAACGCCAGGGTGGAACGGCCGCTTATCGTCAAGTAGACCTTGTTGAGGGTGGCATTCATCCGCGAGCCGGATCCACCTGCGAGGACGATCATCGCCGCTGACACGTGGTGAAACCTACCGGAGTTCCGTGCAACGACTCCTAGGCTCACCGCCGGCGATGTCCAGTCCACATCTTCTCCGGCCCTTTCCCGGCCGCCAGCTCGGATTGGTCGAAGGTGACGATGCGGTGGTCGTCTTCGGGGTTCTGGGAGGTCGCTACGCGGGACCGACGATGCTGGCCCATATCCCTACCCTCAAACGCCGGATCAGAGAGGTCTCATCTGATATCAAGGTGGCTGTCTTCGTTGACGAGCCAACCCCGCTCTCCACGACCGTCGCTCGGATCGACGACATGCTGGCAATCTTCAAGGACACCGATGCCATGGTGTGCTTTCGGCGTCCCACCGAGGCCTTGAAGGAGGTTGCGGGAGGAATGGTCGTGCGAGGCGTTGACCGTTCCCAACTCGCCGCCGTTGTCAGCCCCGAGGTGATCTTGTGCTCCAGCCTCCGGAAGGCACTCGAACAAGACCGCCCCGAGCTGTGGGTGAACCCGACGGCCCTCGTGGCCGCGATCGGCGGTCGGATCAAGCTCTTCTCGGAAAGGTCGGAGCTCTAGCTGCGAGCTCGACGCGATTTCAGCGCCCATACGGTGAGGGCGGCTGCTACCCCGGTGGCCACCGCGGCACCGGAAATCATTGGCACCGGCTTGGGGATAGCCGCCAGGCGGGCTCGCAGAGTGACAGGCCGCCGAAACTCGAGAATCTGCCAGTCGCGCTGTGAGGCAACCTCGCGCAGTTCCTTGTCGGGATTGACGGCTACGGGATGGCCAACGGCATCCAACATCGGGAGGTCGGTGGCCGAGTCGGAGTATGCGAACGAGTCGGCCAGCGAGATGCCTTCCGATGATGCCAGCTCCATCATTGCCTCGACCTTGCCCGGCCCATAGGCGTAGAAGTCGATGTTGCCCGTGTAGCGGCCTTCGTCATCGAGTTCGGGGCGGGTCCCGATGACGTTGTCGATGCCGAGGTAATTGCAGAGCGGTTTGACGATCTCGACAGGAGACGACGAGATCACGACGACCTTGCGTCCGCTTCTTTGATGCTCGTCGATCAAGGCCAAAGCTTCCTCGTAGACGAGGGGCGTCACCACCTCGTCCACCGTTTCGGCGACCAGCCGTTCGATCTCCCGGCGGTCCCAACCCTTGATCAGACCCGACAGCTCCTCGCGAATCCTTTCCAGCTGGTCGTGGTCAGCCCCGAACAGCTGGTAGTAGGCCTGGGCGATTCCCGCTTTGGCGAGAGCCGACCGGTTTAGGAGGCCAGCCCGGAACAGGGGGCGGGAAAACGCCAGGGTTGAGGACTTGGCGATGATCGTTTTGTCCAGGTCGAAGAAGGCTGCTGCCGACATTTCCCCCGGAATTGTACGGAACCCTCCATTAATGCCATGGGTCCAGAGCCCTGGCAAGAGGTATGAATCGGTCTGGATGACCCGTACGTTCGCCGGATGATCGTCGGGGTTAGGA
>JAICND010000354.1 GCA_025929005.1 Acidimicrobiia bacterium | reverse complement strand
ACCGAAGCTACCGCCCAGGTTCCCGGGATGAACTGAAACAGCCCCGAAGCACCCGAGTAAGGGTTATAGGCGTCGGGGTAACCCCGGCTTTCGCAATCGATCACCGCCAACGCATCATCGACCATGGAGACAGGGAAATACTGAGCGACGAGCGATCGCCAACGTTCCACGGTAGGACTGAAGGTCCGGGAGCCGCCTGCACCGGAAGCGGTGGTAGTGGTGGTTCCGATTGATGTCGACGGCGGCCTCGTAGTGGTCGTGGTCGCAGACTGTTGGCGCTTTTCCCTTTCGGCAGCCACGGCTCTGGCCCGGGCAGCCTCGTCGAGCGCCTCCCGGTAGGCGACGTCGGCTGCCCGCGCCGATGAGATGGCGGCAGCAACTTCCTGGTCGGCGGCAATGAAAAGCTCTTCGAGGTGGTCCGCTTGAGCATCCACCTCGAGTTGAAGGGCCTGCACCTGTATCAACTCGATCCTGTAACGGTCTTCAAGGGTTCGCAGGTCGCGTTCGGTTATGGCAAGGGTGTGGATATGGCTGTTGTCCTCGCCCGATAGAAGCGCAAACGATCTTTGCGCCACCATCGCAGTCTCCAGATTGGAGGTGCCAAAGACCACTGCACTCGGGAGTGCCACTGCCTGCATATAGGCGGCCACCGCCCGTTCGCCGGCCACATCGTTGGCCAATTGGAGCTCGAACCCGGTGCGAACGATCCTTTCACCGAGGCTTTCGAGGTCCGATGACACCTCAGCGAGTTGAAGCGAAAGACCCTGGTAGCGCTCCATGGCTTCGAGCAACTCGAGCTCAATCGCATCGCGATTGGCAACGGCGGCACCAACCAAACGGTCGGCGCTGTCCCTGGCGTTGCGAGCCTCGTCGACTGATTGGGCTCGCGCTATCGGAACCAGTGCGATCACTAGCAAACCAGCGGTGGCGAAGGCGGCAGCACGACGGGCGCCCATGACTCGCTGCCAGGCTAACCAGGCCGGGACCCACATGAAAACGAAAGCGGCCTCTTAAAGGTTGGCCGCAAAGGTGTCACAGGCTGCCGGGTCGCCACTTTCGTAGCCGTTGGTGAACCATTGCTGCCTCTGTTCAGAAGTTCCGTGGGTGAAGCTCTCTGGATCCACCCGGCCCTGGATCGTCTCTTGAATCCGATCGTCACCAACTGCCGCCGCTGCCTCGAGGGCTTCGCTGATCTCGCCCGGATCGATGGCGAGGTTCTCGCCGCTGGGAAGCTGGCCCACGAAAACCGTGGAGGCCCACACCCCGGCGAAGCAGTCCGCCTGCAGTTCCATTCGTACTGAGAGTTCATTGGCCTGGGCAGGGTCTGCCTGTTGTTGCGCGCGCACCTCATCGTCGATCCCGAGCAGGTTCTGGACGTGATGGCCTATCTCGTGGGAGAGGACATATGCGGGGGCGAGGTCGCCGGTCGCCCCGAACTTGGTCTGGAGATCGTTAAAAAACCCGAGGTCGAGATACATGTGCTCATCGAGGGGGCAGTAGTGGGGACCCATCCGGCTGTCAGCACCGCCACACCCAGACTCAGTGAAGTCGTCAAAGAGGACTAATTGGGCGTTGCGGTATTCCAGCTGATTGGCAGCGAATACCTCTGCCCACAGCGCCTGGTTGTCGTCGAGGACCACTGACATGAAGGCGACCATGTCGGCTTCCGGATCCGGCCCTTCCAGGGGACTCTGTTCCGGTACCGAGGTGGCCGGAGGTTGCAGTTGGTTGAGGATGTCCCCCAGGCCTCCGCCACCGCCTCCCATCAGGGCGACGATGATGGCGATGATGATGGCAATGCCGCCACCACCGGCCCCAACGGCCAGTCCAGGACGCCGACCCGAGCCGCCGCGGCGGTCGATGATGTCTTCGGACCGTTGGGTCGGCTTTCGAAATTTGACCACGCAGGGTTAGTTATACCCGCATTCTTTATCGCGAAACCATCGCGAAGGTGGGAACTACCGCCGCTCTCGGCAGGTTGAATAGGGCACAGAGAGAGGAGAACGATATGTGGCGATACGGCCACAAGTCTGAATTGGTCGAGGAGCGTCGTGCCCTACCGGGCAGGACGGCAGCTCTCAAAGTGCCCGAGCATCACTTTGTGAACGGAAACCGGATCGTTCCACCCTTCCCGGATGGACTCGAGACGGCTGTGTTTGGAATGGGTTGCTTTTGGGGGGCGGAGCGCATCTTCTGGCGGACAGAGGGCGTCTATGCCACCGCGGCTGGATATGCCGGCGGCTATACGCCCAACCCGACGTACGAAGAGACCTGTTCAGGTCAGACCGGGCACGCCGAGGTCGTATTGGTGGTGTTCGATCCGAGCCTGGTCTCGTTTGACGCCATCCTGCGCAAGTTCTGGGAGGGTCACGATCCCACCCAGGGAATGCGACAAGGCAACGACGTCGGCACCCAATATCGCTCCGCGATATATACGTCGGATGAGGCCCAACTTCGGGCAGCCCTCGACAGCCGCGACCGCTATCAGGCGGAGTTGACTCGCAGCGGTTACGGGATGATCACCACTGAGATCAAGCCGAACGGTGCCTTCTACTACGCCGAGGACTACCACCAGCAGTACCTGGGGAAGAACCCCAACGGTTATTGCGGAATCGGCGGAACCGGGGTGAGCTGCCCCTCAGGAGTCGGAACCGGCCAGTAACCGGCCGAACCTGCCCCACCAGACTCAGGTGGCGGTCGACCAGCCGGCCAGGGCCGCGACTCTCTCCACCAGTTGGGCCGGTGAGATATCCGACTCGAACTCGGCCGCGACATCGGGGGT
>JAICND010000071.1 GCA_025929005.1 Acidimicrobiia bacterium | reverse complement strand
GCCCGGATGGCTACCAGTGCTCGCGAGGTCCTCGACTTCACGGTTCCGACAGCCAGACCAAGCGCTCGACTCGTCTCGACTTCGGAGAGTTCCAGGAAGTAGCGGCAGACGATGACATTGCGTTGTGGTGTCGGCAAGGAGTCGACCACCGCGAGCAACCGCGCATGCTGGTCCCGGGTGACGATCGCCGCTTCGGGGGATGGGGCCGCATCCCCCGAAACGGGATCAGTCGCGACTCGCAATGCGAGGCGAGCCTGTCGACCGCCGCGACGGCGCCGGTTGAGAGCCTCGTTGCGAACGATCCGCAACAGCCACGGTGTCCAGGGCCGCGCTGGGTCAAATCGGGCCAAGGATGCATAAGCCTTCACAAAGGCATCCTGGGTGATGTCCTCGGCATCGGCCTCGCTGCCGGATACCAGATATGCGACCCGTAGGGCGAGCTTCTGATGTCGCCGGACCAACTCGGCGTAAGCATTGATGTCTCCGTTCTTCGCCCCTGCCACCAGGGCTGCATCGTCCAGTGGACGGCCCTCCACCGACATGTCTGTGTGTTTACACCGTGGCTCCCAAATTGGTTCCCATTCCCCCGGAACCTGGGCGGCTCCATCGGTGTAGAGAGGGCAAACACCTAGGAGGTGCGAGTTGAAGAGACTCACTGCTATCGGGATGCTGACCACCGGTCTCCTGATACTGGCGGCTCCAGCCGCAATCGCGGGAGGTTGGGCGATCACGAGCATGGATGAGCTTCCCGGCGAGTTTCGGGCCGGCGAGACGTATCAGCTTGGCTACACGATTCTCCAGCACGGAAAGACTCCGGTTGAGGGAGCGGAGACCGAGATCACTGCTCGCAACCCGTCAACCGGAGAGACGCTTCGGTTCGTAGGCCAGGCCGATGGCAAGCCCGGCCACTACGTGGCTGAAGTGACTTTCCCTGATGGTGGTGCCTGGATGTGGTCAGTCACGCAAGGAGACTTTGCCGTGCATGAACTGGGTGAGCTGCTGGTCTCATCCGCACCGGCCGCGGCAGTGGCGGCGACCGCCAGCCTTCCGATCTGGGGACTGGTCTTGGCGGCAGCCACCGCCATCGCCCTGGGCGTCTTTGCGACCCGATTGGTGGCGGTGATTACGCGACGTTCGGCAAAGCCTGGGCTTGCAGACTGAGCTACGCCGGCTGTTGGTTACGGGCCTGGTGACTCTGGGGCTGGCCGGGGCGACCTGGGCAGCCTTCCAGAGTCAACCGGGTCCACCGGTCACAGACGAAACCGTCATCGGCTCAGCCCTCGACGGGCGGACTGTGTTCCTCACCAAGGGTTGCACCGGTTGTCACAGCCGGGACGGCGAACCCGGAGAGGCAGCCGTGGGACCTGACCTGACCGATCTAGCTGCCCGGGCCGGAAGCCGGATACCGGGGCTGGAGGCTGAGGAGTACGTCCGCCAGTCGCTGCTCGAACCTCAGGCGTTTCTTGTCGAGGGCTATTCCGAAGAGATGCCGACCCTGGCGTTGTCCGCCAACGAAATCGAGTTGCTGATCGAGTTCCTGCTATCGGATTGATCGAGCCAGTTGGCGGAGGAGCACTCCACCTACACTCCCCGGCCTCATGCCGATCGAGATCGATATCGCCCACGTGGCCCGCCTGGCCCGCCTGGCCCTGACTCCCGATGAACTCGATCGATACCGTTCACAACTAGCGGTGATCCTCGATCACGCAGCCCGAGTGCAAGCCGTGGACACCACCGGCCTCGCACCCACAGCCCATCCGCTCGGGTTATCCAACGTCTTCCGCCCTGACGAGGTGCGTCCTCCCCTCGATGTGGACGAGGTCTTATCGCAGGCTCCGTCGGCACGGGATGGATACTTCGAGGTGCCGCCCGCCCTCGAGGGTGCATGAGCCTGGCCGATCTGACCATCGCCGAGGCGGGTAAGCAGCTCCGTTCCGGCCAAGCGACATCGGTTGACTTGTTGGAGGCGGTGATCGAACGCGCCTCGTTTACCGAGGCTCAACTTCACTGCTATCTCACTATCGACCACGAGGGAGCGCGCAAGGCCGCCGAATCAGCTGATCGGGAGCTGGCGGCGGGCACAGATCGGGGCCCTTTGCACGGTATCCCTTTGGCTCTCAAGGACAACTTCTGTACAAGAGGCATGACGACCACATGCTCAAGCCAGATCCTCGCCGGGTACGTTCCGCCCTATGACGCCACGGTGGTGAGCCGTTTGCGCTCGGGTGGAGCCGTCATCGTTGGCAAGACCAACCTCGATGAATTCGCCATGGGATCCTCAACGGAGAACTCGGCATTTGGCCCTACCCGCAACCCCTGGGATCCCGAGCGAGTTCCGGGTGGGAGCTCGGGCGGCTCAGCTGCCGCGGTGGCGGTCGGCTCGGCGTTGGGAGGTTTTGGCTCCGACACCGGCGGCTCAATCCGCCAGCCCGCCTCCTTGTGCGGAGTTGTGGGTTTCAAGCCGACCTATGGGCTCGTGAGCAGATACGGCTTGGTGGCTTTCGCCTCGTCACTCGATCAGATCGGTCCGCTGGCCCGGAACGTGGGCGATGCCCTGACCTTGTTCGAGGCTGTTGCCGGACACGACCCTTTGGACTCCACCTCCTACCCCGGGCCCGTGCCAGAGATGCGATCCGACCTGGAAGCCGGTCCCAAGGGCATCCGGGTCGGGGTCGTGACCGAGTTGTCCGGGGAGGGCTATGAGCCCGCGGTGTCGACCGCCATGGCGGAGATGCTGAACCGGCTAGCCGCTGATGGGGCGGAACTGGTCGAGGTATCGCTGCCCACATTCGAGCTGGCGCTTTCTTGCTACTACCTGATCGCTCCGGCGGAGGCCTCGGCCAACCTGGCGCGGTTTGATGGGGTTCGTTACGGGCTTCGGGTCGACGGCGAGACGGTCGAGGAGATGATGGCTCGAACCCGCGCCGAAGGGTTCGGGCCCGAAGTCATACGAAGGATCTTGCTCGGCACCTATTCGTTGTCCGCGGGCTATTACGACGCCTTCTACGGCCAGGCCAACCGGCTCCGAACCAAGCTGATCCGGGAAATCGCCGAGGTTCATGAACGGGTTGACGTGCTGGTCTCGCCCACCAGCCCCACGGTGGCCTTCGAGCTAGGGGCCAAAACCCAGGATCCTCTGGCCATGTATCTGTCGGATGTGTGCACCATCCCGGCCGACCTGGCAGGCACACCGGCGATCTCGGTTCCGGTCGGGCTCGATCATCAGGGTCTGCCGATCGGCCTCCAGGTGATGGCCCCGGCGCTGGGTGAAGCGGTGATGTTCCGCATGGCGAGGGCGGTGGAAGAGAGGGCAGGCTTTACCGCCCGACCGGCTATGGCAGGTCTCCCCACATGAGCACCTGGGAGCCGGTGATAGGCATCGAGGTCCACGTCGAACTGGGCACCGCCAGCAAGATGTTCTGCGGGTGCCCGGTTGTGTTTGGAGACCAACCCAACACCGCTGTCTGCCCGACGTGTCTCGGGTTACCGGGGGCATTGCCGGTCACCAACGGCACCGCCATCGAGTGGCTGGCTCGCATCGGCCTGGCCCTTCACTGCCGGATCGCTCCCTTCTCGGTGTTCCATCGCAAAAACTACTTCTACGCCGACGTCCCCAAGAACTACCAGATCAGCCAGTTTGACTTGCCGGTATGCGTCGACGGATGGCTCGATGTGACCGCCGACGGCGAGGAGATCCGGGTTGGTATCGAACGCGCCCATATGGAGGAGGACACCGGCAAGAGCCTCCATCAGGGTTCGGGGGGCCGGATTCACGCGGCGACCTCGACTTTGCTCGACTTCAACCGGAGCGGAGTTCCCCTGGTGGAGATCGTCTCGAGACCCGATCTGCGCTCGGCGGCGCAGGCCCGTGCCTACGCCCAGGATCTGCGGGCACTGGTCGCCGAACTCGGCGTGTCCGATGCACGGATGGAGGAGGGGTCTATTCGTTTCGATGCCAACGTGTCGGTGAGGCCGGTCAGCACGAAAGAGTTGGGCACCAAAGTTGAGATCAAGAACATGAACTCGTTCCGTTCCTTGGAGCGAGCCATCGGGTCTGAGATCGATCGACAGATTGGAGTGCTCGAGGACGGGGGAGCCGTCATCCAGGAAACCCGGCATTGGGATGAAGAGGTCGGGGCTACCAAAGGGATGCGCACGAAAGAGGGAAGTTCGGACTATCGGTACTTCACCGAGCCCGACCTGGTCCCGTTGGAGATGCCGGCCTCGACGGTCGAGAGGATTCGGACCGACTTGCCCGAGCTCCCGGCTGACCGGAGACATCGTTTTGGTCAACTGGGTTTGGACAGCCATCTGGTCAATGTGCTGTCGGGGAGCGACCCCGACCTGCGGCGGGTGTTCGACGAGGCCGTGGCCCTGGGTGCCGACCCGGTGATCAGTGCCAATTGGATCACCGGAGAGGTCACGGCCGTTTTCCGCAGGGCCGAGGCCTCTAAGGCCGAGGTTCGTATCAGGGGAAGCGACCTGGCTGAGTTGGTGATGATGGTGAAGCAGGGCACTTTGTCCTCATCGGCGGCTAAAGAAGCCTTGTCAGGAGTGATGGCGGGGGAGGGTTCCCCCCGCGAGGTGGCTGAGGCCCGCGACCTGGTGCAGGTATCGGACGAGGGGTTGATCGGGGCGGCCATCGATCAGGTGTTGGCGGCCAACGCCGAAGCCATCGAACGTCTCCGGGGGGGAGAGGAGAAGGTCCTCGGCTTCCTGGTGGGCCAGGTGATGCGGGCAACCGGCGGCAAGGCGGACCCCAAACTCGTCAACGCCCTCCTGCGTCAACGCATTACGTGACAGTCGGGGCCGTCATCTTCGACTGCGACGGGGTGCTGGCCGACTCGGAAAGGGCCTCGGCCGCGGCCTGGCAAGAAACTCTGGAGAGATACGGTTTCCTGCTCTCTCCCGAAGAATTCGCCAGGTTCATCGGAACCACCGACCGCGACCTCGCAGAGACTTTTGGTCCCCGTCTCGGGATCGACCCCGAGGTCATCCTGAGCAACGCCAACGATCGGCTACGGGCGATCCTCTCCGGTGGCCTGGAGGCCTTTGCTGATGCGGTTGGTCTTCTTGGTCGGCTCGATGTCCCTGTGGCGGTCGCTTCGAACAGCGATCGTTGGCGGCTCGATGCGGTCCTGGCCGCGGCAGGTTTGGCAGGGCGTTTCAAGGTCTCGGTCGGGGCGGACGAAGTAGGTCAGCCCAAACCCGCCCCCGACGTGTATCTGCGAGCGGCGGATTTGCTTGCCATCGACCCTGCCGATTGCCTGGTGATCGAAGACAGTCCAACCGGAATCGAGGCGGCCCGGAAGGCAGGAATGGGTGTGATCGCCGTCGACCGGGGCCACTTCCCTCGCGAGTCGCTCGAACCCGCCGATCAGGTGGTGGGGTCCCTTGAAGAGATTCAGAGCTGGTAGGCCTGGGCCTGCAGGCTGAACATCTCGGAGTAGCGGCCGCCTGCTGCCATCAGCTCGTGATGGGTCCCGTCCTCAACGACCTCGCCTTCATGGAGGACGTAGATGCGGTCGGCCGTTCGCACCGAGGAGAAGCGATGGGAGATCAACAGAACTGTTCTGCCCTTCAAGAGACTGCGGATGCGTTCGAAGAGCTCGTGCTCGGCCTTGGCGTCCAACGATGAGGTGGGCTCATCGAGGATCACGAACGGAGCATTGCGGAAGAAAGCCCTGGCCAGCGCCATTCGTTGCCACTGGCCCGTGGAGAGATCGACACCGCCCAGGAATTCAGGGCCGAGCAAGGTCTCATATCCGGCGGGAAGGTTGTTTACCATCTCGTGGGCACCGGCCTGATCGGCTGCCTCAACGATCTGATCACGGTCGCCGGCTGCCTCGAATCGGCCCAGACCAATGTTGTCCGAGGCGGAGAGGTGATAGCGAAGGAAGTCCTGAAAGATCACCGCGACCTGGTGACTGAACTCCACTTGATCCACATCGCCGATGTCCACCCCGTCCCAGGTGATCCGGCCGTGGGAAGGCCGATAGAGCCCGGCCAGCAGCTTGGCCAGTGTTGACTTCCCGGACCCGTTCTCACCAACCAGCGCCACCACTTCGCCCGCTTCAACGTGCAATGACACGTTGGTTAGCGCCGGCTCCATCGAACTCGGGTACGTGAAGCTGATGTTCTCGACTTCGATGCGCTTGAACTGCGACGGGATGGTGGTCCCGGAAGGCAGGGGCTCCACTGCCAACTCGAGGAACTTGCTGAAGTCGTCAAGGTAGAAACCGGCCTCGGACAAGGAACTGATGCTGTATCCGGCCCCTGCCAACCGAGCGCCGACGACGGCGATGCCGGCGATCGCCACTCCGGCTTCTGCGAGAGATACCCGTCCGGAAGAAGCGAGATAAGCAACGAGCAGCACGATCCCTCCGAGCAGGATTCCGACCACAAAGGTGGATACCAGCGTGAAGAGAAGCTGACGGCGGGCGACGGCCCTCAGTTCCTTAAGACGATGGTCGTAGAGCCGGTTCCAACGCTCAATGAGGAACGACCCCAAACCGAAGGCTCGGACTTCTTTGGCCTCGTCGCGGCCACCCAATAGCTGTCCGACGTAGTGCCGTTCGCGATCAGTCGGGGTCATCCTCCAGAAGAAGCGCCAGAAAGCCGAGCTGCGTCGGGAGGCGGCCATCCACGCCGGGAGCAGCACCGTCAGGACGAGGGGAATCAACAGAGGTTCGATGGCGATGAGAGCGATCGACACCCCCAGCACGCCTACCAGAGCCGAGACCAGGCCGCTGACCCCGTACACCATGTTGAGCGGCTGGTGCAGGCCACTTTGGACTCGTTGCAGCCGGTTGTGGAACTCGGGACGCTCAAAGGCCGCCAGCTCTACCTTGGAGGCGACGGCGAAAGCCTCTCCAAGCATGTGACGGCTGACCAACTCGCCGAGGATCTGTTGCTGCTCTCGCTGCACTGCCGAGGAGAAAAGCGAAACCGCGGTCAATGCGGCAAGTGAGATCGCCCAAGGCGCCACTGTGTCGAGACCGGCTCCGGTGCGGTCGGCATCGAGTAGGGCCTGCAGGGCCCGCTGACCTACGACCAGTTGTACCGCGATGGTGGCCGCCGACAAAAACTGGAGCGCGGTCGAAAGGAGGAACTCGCGTTTACCCGCGCGCATCACCAAGTTGAGTGCCCTGCGGACAAGGTCGGGCAGTCGGCGCAGATCGACCTTGGC
>JAICND010000495.1 GCA_025929005.1 Acidimicrobiia bacterium | reverse complement strand
TCCCGGGCACGATCCAAGACCCGCTCGAACTCGGCCAGAGTGTCGGAGTCGCCGGCCAATGCCGCCCGAGCCTCGGCAATCGCCTCTTCCCGAATCCTGGTATTGCTGGCGTCGACGTGATCTGGGTCGTATTCGCTGGTGATCTGGTTGCGGATCATCCCGATCAAGAAGAGGGGCCGTTCCGCAATAGTCGGCTCAGCGCTGCTGTCACCCAGGGCGCGATGCCCGTATTCGTCGACGTACCGTGCGAAGGCATCAGCGAACTCGGGATCGACCCGGCGGAGGTGTTCGATTACCCGAGGTTCCGCAATGCCTGAGACGTCGAGAACGTCAGGTCGCTTCCGCGCCATCTCAGCCAGATCGTGGAGCCGGCGGGCGGGCTCGGTCGACTTGAACGACGTGCCGCTGACCATCTTCAATGTCTCGGCCATGTCCCAGCCGAGGCGCCGCTGGCAAGTGGCCACCAGTTCGTAGATGATCGGAGCGAGAGCACCGTGGACCAGGGTGTGGATTTCAATGCCCCTTCTGACGAGACCTACCACTTCGTCGGAGTGCTCGAGTAGGTGATCGTCGGTGAGGGAGGGGCGGTCGACATCGAGCAGCCTTCTGATAGACCTTGAAAGTTCGGGAAGCCACGTGTCGTACCAGTCGCGGATGAACCGCCCTGGCTTGTCGGATCGGACTGCCTCACGGGCGATCGCGATGCGCCGCCTCATCATGGGAACCGTTCTCACCAGTATCCACATCAGCCAGCCGGGAAGGTCCGGTCCGTCCTTTCCTCCTATGGGACGGAGTCGCTGGTAGGTCCAGCCTCCGATGTCCCGGAACTCGATCCCGTCGAAGAGATATCCGAACTCGGCCACCCATGTCGCCACTGCCTCGGATACCAGCTGCGCCACGATGCTGTCGATTGGGTATGAGGCGTTAGGAAAGTGGCTGGCGTCGTGCTCCCAGTAGCCGGACGGCACCTTTGTCTTGATCGCGATCGGTTTAACAAGAGGATTGGGCAAGGAAGTGATGGGACGAGCCTGCAGCAAGTAGAGCGTGTCACCATCAAAAGCCCACTCGATGTCCTGGGGAATCCTGAAGTGGGCTTCCACCCGGCGAGCCAGCTCGGCGATCTGTCTCGCCGTCGCTCCGTCAATGACCTCTGCGCTTCCCGTTACTGAAGTTGGCTGGTCGCCTTCCACCACCCACTGGTCGGGAGTGACCTCCCCCGCCACTAGACCCACACCCGAACCGGCCACCGCGTTAATGACCACCTCATCCCGGGCGCCGGTTACCGGGTGAGCGGAGAAGGCAACACCGGCGCAGCTGGCCTCAACCATGGTTTGGACCAGGACCGCCATCGCCGGGTCCCCGCTTGCGAAGCGAGTCCGATAAGAAGCCACCCGACTCGTGTGGAGGGAAGCCCACGACACTCTCACTGCCGACTCGAGTTGATCTCGCCCTGTCACACCCAGAGCGGTTTCGTACTGACCGGCGAAGGAGGCGTCGGGAAGATCCTCCGCAGTTCCCGAAGAGCGAACCGCAACCGGCCGACCATCACTCCACTCGTCGATGAGGTCCAGCGCCTGTTGGACGTCAGAGGAGAGATCGTGTCCGATTCCGCGACTTGCCGCGGTAGTGAGCACCAGACCTTCTGGGACGGGGAAGCCGGCCTGACGGAGAATGGCGAGATTGGCAGCCTTGCTGCCAACGGCGGCTGCATCGACAGCCCGGGGATCATCTAATCCCAAGACCAATGCCGATGAGCTCGGCTGCGTCACCTGGTCCATCCCTCTCCCCTTC
>JAICND010000134.1 GCA_025929005.1 Acidimicrobiia bacterium | reverse complement strand
GCCCTCATGTGGCCACGCGCCGTCTATCCCATTCGGGGAGTAACGGAGAGCATTCCCGATGCATTGGTCTCCTATGGCCCCCCGGTTGCGATCATGGAGAATCTCCCGCGCACGTAGCACCCAATCACGGAGGGCAGCCGAGTCAACTACGCCCTCCCCGTCTCCGGGAAGACCGTGCCATGAATTAAGTAGCTGGTGTCCGACCTGCGCGCGTGTTCTGGACTCTGGAGTGTCATCGCGTTCTTCACCCTCTCCTCGATACACCTGAGACACGACGTCTGCGAAGAAGTCGGGGGCACGAGCGAGCTCACTGTGGAGGAGGCGGGGCGGACGGTCGCTGTATCGAAGCAGTGGGAGGTAGAGCCACTCGAGCTGCGCGAGGCGGGCTTCCTCCAACTCGTTCGAGGACTCCAGATGGTCTAGGAGTCGGGCAACGTGATGCTGAAGGAGCTGGCCAACGCGCTCCCCACTAGGAGATGTCGCCGCGGTTTCCATCGCCGCGGCAATAAGCGCTGGGTCCGGTGGAGGGTCCGCCCGCTCGACGTACAGGCCAAGGAGATCCAAGGCGGCGAAGGGCCGACCGTGGGATATGAGTTCCTGAGCTACTCGTTCGCACTCGGCTGGATCAGGGAGCCCCACTGGTTGTAGCGCTTTCCGGTAGAGGCGCGAGACGCCATCCGGCAGGCGCGAGAGCCAATCCCACACGGCTCCGGTTGCTGGGAAGGAGAGGAGGAACTCTGATAGCTGTTCCGGCGACCAGTCGTCGCGGTGAGCATCGAGGACCTCAGAGACCCCCTGGACCGTCACGTGGTCACCGGACGGCACGACGCTGCTCTACACGGCGTGGAGCGACACCCCAGGGAGCACCGAGCAACAAGATGGTGTGCTCACCGTTCCCGCTGACACGCCGAGCGACGTCACGGTACTCACCGACGCGAACCGGGGAGGGGACGGCAAGACCCACCAATGGGTCTGGATCCAGCTGTGGGGCCGGCACCCGGGTGATGCTGACGCCATGCGCGAGCCGACTGGCAAGGGCGCCGAGCGTCAAGACTGAACACCGAGAACGGGGTGCCCTGCCGCCAACCTGATTGGGGCTCGACCAGCCGAGAGGATGAAGACCAGGGGTGAAGGCGATTCTTTCAGGAGGACATCGAATGACGATGAGATTGAGACCAGCGGGACTGACTCTTTGGGAACCAAGGTCCCCCCAACGAGCAACTGGTCGAGGTGTGGGAGACGGTCACTGACTGGATCAAGGCAAATCACCCCACCGACCTGGGAGCGATGATCAGCCCGGACGGCTCTGCCCCGGTTCTCGACGCCCGATCGATCGATCTATGGAGGAGTACACCCAAGAGTTTGTCGAGTTTCACACCCCGTGACGGCCAACGCCGGTGGAGCGACCCCGATTGGCCTTCGTCGACGACAAAGTCCTACTTGCTTCATGAAGCGCGCCGCCACGCTTTAGGTCTCACGCTATCTCACCTCGCTCGTCCCACAGCCGCGCCACAGGGCCCTCAGATGAGCCTAAAACCCCTGGTCACAGCTGTTTGACTGCATCTTTCGCAACGAGGGGGTCACGGGTTCAAATCCCGTCAGCTCCACCGATTTCGCCTTGTACTAGTTGATGAAATGCCCGAGCCGGATTTGGGCACGAGGAGGCGTTCTTGGCTGTTCGCGCCCCACGCCGCGCCACAGAGGTGCCACAGGTTCGGGGTCCGAAGCACCTCGTTTTCTGCGAGGTGCTTTCTTACTCCTTCTTACATCCTTGCGTCATCGGTACTCCGCCGAAAGGCTGCGTGCCAACCTGGTCGGACGGAACATTTGCGCTTCACGGAGCCACTCCGAAGTTTGCGACGGTGGGAATGTTCCATCTCACGGAGACTTGATCTTGTCGTCTGGAGAGGGCGGGTGGCCGGCTAGCCACCGTCGCCAAGGTCGACGTCGATTGCCTCGAAGACAAGGTCGGCCTCGCGTGCTCGGTGGCTTTGATATCGGTTGGCTATGGACGTAAGCCGGTTGCGTATGTCAGCCACGTCGACGAGAGGGGCGTCGGGTTCAGGAGTGATCTGGTCACGTAGCGATCGCGCGGAGGCCCTGATGTCGTCTAGTTCCTTCTCGAGTCTGTCGATCTGCCATGCCAGCCTCGGCTCGCTTGTAACGATCTGGGATAGGAGCCCTTCGTCGCTGCGACTGGTAGCGGACTGGTGGTCGATCGCGGCGACGAATGTGTCCAGTGCGGCGGTGACCTTGTTGAGCCAGTCGAGTTCTCGCCCCGGGCCCGGCGCGGCGAGTGCTGTTTCGAGCGCGTCGAGGGCATCGTTAGAGGCCTGGCGGTTGACCTGGGACTGTGTGACCCCGCTACTTCGCAGATTCGAAGTCTTCATCGTTCTTCCCTTTCTGACTGTGGCTCGGGTGCCGAGGCGGACTGGGAATCCGTACCGTCACATGCTTGGCACTGGTCGACGGAACGGGTGTGCCCTGAACCTCGGCATCGTGGGCAACGGGAGTAACGGATCCAGTCGAGGTCTAGGGTCGTCAGGAGCCCTCCTCCTCGGCACGCTGGACATATCCTCAGGGCCACGCCGAAACCGGCACCTCGACACCGCGGACAGCGCCGCCGGGTCGTGGAGGATGTGCTGTTCCGTTCGGCGGAGCTGTACTTGACTGGGACCTGTTGGTGCGACCCGAGTGGGCCGGTCTGCAACCGAGTGTCGACCAACAGGCGGTAGGCGTCAATCAGCCCGTGCACATTCGAGTGGTCGGTGCCTGGGGCCGCTGTGTCCGGATGTTGTTCTCTCACCTTCTTTCGGAATGCGGCACGGACCGCGGCTTCATCGGCGCCCGGTGAGACGCCGAGAAGGAGGATTGCCTCACGCCGGGTTACCACCCGGACCTCCAAAGTCGAGTCCCAGGGCTTCGAAGACGAGATCAGCCTGTCTGTTCCGGCAGTTGCGCAACGCCCGGATGATCCATTCAACGCGGTGGCGAATCTCGCCGATATCCGCAGCCGTGCCGTCGGCGTCGTCGAGTTCTCGTCGGAAGGAGTCCAGCTGACGGACAATGTCGTCGTATTGCTCTCTTATGCCCCGAACCCGAGGTCCCAACCTTCGCGGCCGTTCTGATGAGATCATCGCGTACAAGGAACCTGGCCGGCCCAGCTCATCTCGCTCCTCGGCCATGGCGTCTTGAAGTGAGACGAGAGATGACCTCACCTCGTCTATCCAGTTATTGGCGCCGGCCGCTCGACTCAAAGCGTGCTCGACTCTTCGGACCGCGGCAAGGGTCTGATCCCTTTCCATTAGGGCCGCGTCGAAGGCCTCAGAGTCGGGAAGATTGGAGTGGTCCCTCATCGATTCCTCCACGGGAAGTGACCCCGGGTCTCTCGGAGTGGTGGAACCGCCTCGAGACCCGGGGCTCGGGGCGAGTCAGGCCGAACGGCTGGCGATCTCGCGGGGGGTGCCTGAGGAGATGGCCACCTTCTGCGGCTTCGCCTCTTCCCGCATCGGAATGGTGACGGTCAGCACACCATTGTTGAAACTGGCCGCCACTGCACCTGCGTCGAGATGTTCGCCAAGACGCACTTCTCGCCGGTGACTGCCCGATGGCCGCTCTCGGAGCAGCCATGTGACGTTGGCGTCATCGTCGATGGGACTCTCGGCGGTTACGGTCAGGACTCCTCCCTCCACCGTCAGATCGACCTTGTCAGGGTCCACACCGGGGAGGTCGAAGCGGAGCGTGTAGACACCGTCTCGCTCGTAGGCGTCAACCGGCATGATCCCGCCCCGCCAACGCCCTCCAAAGGAGGACAAGAGCCGATCCATCTCGTCAAACGGATCTGCGAAACGCAGCATCGTCACCTCATCTCCTTTCATCCTCGATTGATCCTGGGCCCGCGTTTCCGTATCTATCAGATAATCTGCTAATCTATCACTCAAAGAAATTCATGTCAAATGGCTGGCCCCAGAGCCGTGCGACAAGCACCTGGAACGGGTACAAACTCCCTGGTCAGGAGCCTTTGACCGCACCTTCGCAAAGAAGGCCGCGGGTTCAAATCCACAATTGCATCTTGTACTCGTTGGAAAATTCCGATCAGCAGGCCGAAGCTTTCGAGGGCAAGGACAACGACATCGACCTCGCGCCACCGACTCCATAGACGCAAATCAGGTGGGCCGTTACCACCCGGCTGGTGATGGCCTGCCGTTCTTCTTAGTGCGGCGCCGGCGACGATCTGCCGCAACTAGGTGGAACTAAGGTTTGGGGGACTCCTTGAGCACCTCTTAGATGACGAGGTTCCCTTTTCTGACGCCATTCTCGGCCGATGCCTTAGTTCCGCGATCGTGAGACGGTTCCCATAGAGGAGCCCGAATGCTCGGGTCTTGGCACCGACGACGAGCTACCAGCTCCATTCCGGCTGTCTACCGTTTCACTTGACGCATCCCAAGCTCGATTCCCGGGCGCCTTGAGAGGAGTTCTCATGAAGGGTCATGGCACAGGCGGAGGCTCAGAGCCGATCGTGTACATCGACCATTCCCGTATCCGAGAGGATTCGATCGACGAGCTCAAAGCGGGGATCCAGCGGCTCGTCGATTTCATCGACGCCCGCGAGCCTCAGCTGATTATGTACGGCTTCCACATCGACGAAGACGCAGCGAGTATGACCGTCGTGGCCGTCCATCCCAATTCGGCGTCGCTGGAGCGCCACATGGAGGTGGGCGGCGCGGAGTTCCGCAAGCTGGCACACTTGGTGACGCTGACCGCGATCGAGTGCTACGGCCGGCCGAGCAACAGAGCTCTCCAACAAATGCGGCAAAAGGCCGAGGCGCTAGGAGACGGCGGAGCGGTGGTCTTCATCGAACGGTTTGCGGGCTTCACGCATCCCCAATCCGAGGCCTGAGCGATCCGGCTGCGTCCTCGAACCGCCCGGGGCACGGCGTCGTGTCTATCCACACGCTCGTCGAGAAGTAGAGAAAGTCCTCGCGAGGGTTTCGGGCCCCGGTCTCACGACGTCTCACGTCCCTCGTCCCACAGCCGCGCCACAGACCCGCCCACACGGCCCGTTTCCCCGTCAGGGGCTTCCCCGAGCTCAAGATTTGCGACCAAGGGCTGGTAAGGGTTTTTCGGGACCATCAACAGGCGGTCGATTTCGTCGTTGACCGAGGCTGAGGCGCAACGCACTGATGGCGACATGTGGTGGGAGGCGGGCCGGGATTGCACAGCGGCCTTCTACGGGGTGGACGTTATTTCGGGAATATGATTTCCAGACCCTTAGCCGAAGGGCGGCGGGGTATGGGAGGGCCACGATGAGGAAGACATTGGTAGCGATCGCCGCGGCTGCGGTAATGGTGCTCG
>JAICND010000418.1 GCA_025929005.1 Acidimicrobiia bacterium | reverse complement strand
CGACCCGCCATCCAATTTTGGTCGCTCCACTCGTAGCCGAGCGACCAGGTGCGGGAGGCGGTGGCCGGTGGCGCCTCGGTGTGAAAACCGATTGGGTCGGCCTTGTCGGCGCGGTAGCGATCGTGCCGCGAAACGACTCGATACTTGTATCGGTCACCGGGCCCTATGCCATCGACCCGGGCTTCCCAGACTCCGGTCCCGATCGAGTGCATCGGGTGAGCGCTCTCGTTCCATTCGTTCCAGTCTCCGACCACCGACACCCACGCTGCCGCCGGTGCCCACACCCGGAACGTGGCCCCACCCTCGTCGAGATGGCAACCGAGGACTTCATAGACGCGGTCATGAAGACCCTCAGAGAAGAGCCATCGATCATCATCGGTGAAGGCCCGAACCACCCTACGACCTTAGGCAGGCTGTCGGGTCGACCTCTGCTTCCAGATCATGTGGCCCCAGAGGGCGGCGGCGAAACAGGCGGCCGCGCCAACGAGTACTCCCACCCTCGGTCCCAGAGTGTCAGACACCCATCCGATGAATGGCCCCCCGATGGGCGTAGTTCCTAGAAACACCATCGACTGCAAGGCCAGAACCCGCCCGCGATAGGCCGGGTCGGCCAACAGCTGAACGAGCGCGGTCGAGGAGGTCATGAAGCCGATGCTCCCCACGCCGACGGCGAAGGCTGCCGGGAAAACGAGCCAGAGGCTGGGCGCAACTGCCATCCCCACCATCCCCACCCCGAATAGAACGACCGACCCGATCACATGCCGCGTAGGGACGGTTTGGCGGCGGGCGGTGGCCAAGGCACCGATGACAGAAGCCAGCGCCATGATCGAGAAGACCCAGGTGTATGCCTGACGGCTGCCACCGAGGGGTCCCGTGACCAAGAGTGGCGTGGTCACCGAGAAGTTGAAAGCCAGGGTGCCGATGATCGCCATCATCACCAGCGGGACGAAGAGGTCGTGATTCGAAAAGACATAGCGGAGCCCCTGCCGAATTTGACCACGGCTGCGAGGGGTGGGCGTTGAGCGGTTGAGCTCATCAGTCCGCATCGCCAGGAGTGCCGCCAGCACCGCCACGTAGCTGATTGCATCGATCAAGAAGATCCAGGCGTAACCGACCGCGATCACCAGGATCCCGGCCAGGGCGGGTCCGAGCACCCGGGAGCCGGTCATCACCGTGCTGTTGAGGCTGACCGCGTTGGCGACGTGCGTCGGCGGCACCATTTCCACGACGAAGGCTCTTCGGGAAGGGTTGTCGAAGGCAGTGAGAATTCCCTGGATCGTCGCCATCACCAACAGCAGGCCCACAGAAGCCCGGCCGGTCATGACCAAGATCCCCAACACAAGCGATTGCAGCATCGCTCCTGCCTGGGTGATGAGGAGGAGTCGTCGTTTGTCGTAGCGATCGGCGAGGGTGCCAGACCAGGCGCCAAGAAGGAGCACCGGACCGAACTGGCAAGCGGCGAGAACCCCGAGGAGGACGCCCGAACCGTTGAGGTCGAGCATCAACAGCGTCTGGGCCACCATCGTCATCCAGGTTCCGGTTTGCGACAGGAACTGGCCGTAGAAGAAGAGTCGGAAGTTGCGAATATGGAGGGATCGGAACGTCTCTCCTATACCCGTAGCGAAGGTCGTCATCGGGCCAGCTCGTCCTCCGAAGCCAGCCGCTCAAGGATCGGAAGAGCGGCGACCAACGCTTCGATCTCACCGCTATCGAGGCGAGAGAGTCGGCGATTGAGGTACGCGGTACGACGGGTCCGGACCTCTTCGAGCAGAGCCTTTCCTGCGTTGGTAGTCGACACCAGGCTGACCCTGCGATCACCGGGAACGGTGGCACGTTCCACCAACCCGAGGTCTTCCAACTTGGTGACGATTTTGGTGATGAATGGAGCCGAGAGGTTCTCGCGGCTGGCGACCTCTCCCAATGGAAGCGGACCCTCCCGCCCGATGGTGGCGAGACACGAGATCTGGGTGAGGTTGAGCCCTCCCATGGCCTGCTGGCGAAGGATCCGTTGCAGGCGGGCGACGGTCTGACGAAGCCGGGCGCTGAGTTCGTTGGTGGTCAGGGTCGGTGCAGGCACTTCGCTGAGGAAAATATTAGCTGAGGAAACTACCTCGCCGCACCTGTGCCCCACTTCGTAGGGGACAAAGGACCCTCCCGCGTTTCGCCTCAAGGCTTCTGTCTTCCGTCTTCCGTCATCCGTATTCCGTCTCAAAGGCCGTTTTCGGATGACATCGTGGCCATCCGTACAATCCCCGACCCGATGACCGAGCTCAAGGACACCGAAGCCCTACATACCGGTCGCGAGGTCTTTTACATGGTCCTGGCGCTGGCCGCCATGTTTCCCGGCGTCTACGTCCGAATCGCCGGAATCCACCCAACGCCGGTCCTGGGCGCAGCCCTCTTCGGGCTCGCCATCGTTGGCGCGGCCTTCATGCTCTCGTG
>JAICND010000275.1 GCA_025929005.1 Acidimicrobiia bacterium | reverse complement strand
CGTGGCGCGCCGCGTTGCTCGGTGTGGGGCCGTGGCGGCCGCCCGCCTTCTGCGGCTGCGGGAGGACCGCCCGCGGGTCGCCGCTCGGGTTTGCCACGGCGGAAATGAGGCTCAGGTTTTTTGGTGCCGGGCGGAATCATCGTCATCTGCCACTCCGGGACGTCATAGTCCTCAGTCAGCACCTCCACCTGTTGTTGGGTGGTAGCGACCACATGGTCGCAGCGCCGGTAGATCAAGAATTCTTTGCGAATGCGCTCGTCAAACCTATAGGTGCGCTCGGCTTCCTCAGCATCACCCCCCATCCTCCGGCGCTTCCAGGTCCCAAGTGAATGCGGAGTGTGGACATGAGGGATACGCAACTCCTCGGCGATGCGCTGGCTCGCCCAGCCAGCATCCCAGTAGTGAGACAGGACCGCCGCGTAGCTTCGGCGCCTGTTCTTAAGGAAAGTCGAGACGAACTCATCGAGGTGGTCATGCATATCCTCTTTGCGGATGAAATCGGTACCGCCAAAAGGAATCCTCCTGACCCGGAGCTGACCGGAAACCTCGTCGATCTCGGGCAGTCCTTCGAATTGACGGGTCACAAGGTCTATGCGGTAACCGAGTTCGGTTAGCTGTTTCGCCAGTTCAAGGACGAATACCACCTGCCCGCCTGTGTCGGGTCGCCCTAGCTCAGGACTGGCGCCGACATATCCGTGCAAGGACATGATCAGCAGATCGCTGGTGGCGGACACTAGAGCACCCCCAGCGCGCGCAGTCCTTCCGTCACCCCGGCGGCGAATTTGGCCCGACTGTGATAGGCCTGCCCGTCGGTAGCGTCGATCAATTCCTGATCAGCATTTCCGACCACGATCCGGCTGGACGCAGCCATCAGCATGGTCAGATCGTTCATCGAGTTGCCGGCCGCGATCACGTGTGCCGGCAATACCTGCAACACATCTGCGAGAAAGGGAATGGGAGCGGCTTTTCCAGCCCCCACCGGAATCACATCAAAGTCGAGCTGCCCGCTGGTGACGACCTGTGCCGGACCAACCGCTTGCAGAGCCGCAGCGGCTTCAGTCCACCGGTCAGAAGGCACGTTGTAGCTGGCTTTGAGGGGGGTCTGGAATTCATCGCCATTGGTCTGAAAGCCCATCTCGGTGAGAATCGCATCGAATGGACCTCGATCGAACTCGGCGAAAGTGGCCGACCAATCGGTAGGCGAACCATCCACCTCAAGCTCTGTGCCTAGCGCACCTACCTGAGTTGGAAATCCATCCATCTGCGCTGCTCCCCAAGACCGATACAGACTTGCTATCGGCCTGCTGGAGTTGGGGATCAGAACCACATCCCGACGCTTCGCCAACCAACTCAGAAGGTCGGCGAAGTCGGTGTCGCTGCCGAGCAGAGTTCCATCAACGTCGGTTATGACCATCCAGGTTGGGCTAGGCGTTCTGGCATCAATCGAAAATCACCACTGGCTGGCCACCATAGGGCGGTCTCGATTCCATGGCCAGCCAGCGCTAGTTGATCCTCTTTTCCCGACCGGACCACACCTGTTCGCGCAATACGTACTTCTGGATCTTGCCCGTCGAGGTCTTGGGAAGCGCTTCGACGATGTCGACCTCGTCGGGAGCTTTGAACTTTGCCAGCCGGCCACGAACGTGGGCGATGATCTCCGCTTCAGAGGCACCGGCGCCCGGCTTGAGGACCACGAATGCCTTGGGGCGCTCCCCCCAGTGGTCGTGGGGCATTGCCACGACCGCGCATTCCATCACCGCCGGATGGCTGACGATCGCTTGCTCGACTTCGATCGTCGAAATGTTCTCGCCTCCGGAGATGATGATGTCCTTCTGGCGATCGCGCAGTTCGATGTAACCGTCGCGATGCCAAACGGCCAGATCCCCGGAGTGAAACCATCCACCCCTAAAAGCATGCGTGGTTGCATCGGGATCCGCGTAGTAGCCAGCCATGACGTTGTTGCCGCGCATCACGACCTCACCCATGGTCTCGCCGTCGCGGGGCACATCGTTCATCTCTTCGTCCACGACCCGGATGGGGTCGGCGCCGAGGTAGGCCACTCCCTGGCGGGCCAGCAGCTTCACCCGGGTCTCGAGAGTGCCTTCCGCCCACTCCGACCGCACCTCACAGACGGTATACGGCCCATACGTCTCGGTGAGGCCATAGACGTGAACCACGCGGGCTCCCAACTCCTCCATCTGACTGATGATCGTCGGACTGGGGGGAGCGCCTGCGGTGGTAACCGTGAAGGAACGGCCGAACGGAGCGGCGGCAGGGTTGTTGGCGAGTGAGATAAGGACAGTCGGAGCAGCATTGAGGTGCGTCACCTCCTCGGTTTCGATGAGCTTCCAGACCAACGCAGGGTCGACTGCTCGCAGACACACGTGGGTTCCCCCGATCCCCGTTACGGCCCACGGTGTGCACCATCCGTTGCAGTGGAACATCGGCAAGGTCCACAAGTAGACGGAATCGGGATGATGACGGGAGTGGATGATCTCGGCCAGGGCGTTGAGGTAGGCCCCTCGATGCGTGTAAAGGACCCCCTTGGGGCGGCCTGTTGTTCCTGAGGTGTAGTTGATCGATATAGCCCGGTTTTCCTCATCAACCCGGAAGGGCAGCGGGTCGTCGCTGCCTCGCTCCAGGAACTTGGAGTAGTCGATCGACGGGACCTCGGGCCGGCGACCTACTTCGTCAAGCGTGATGATTTCGCGCAGCGCGGGAACGGCTGAAAGGTGCGGGGCAACCGTCGGAAGCAGATCGGTATCGACGACCAGTAGCGACGCTCCAGAGTGATTGAGGATGTATTCGATCTCTGTCCCTGAGAGCCGGGTGTTGATCGCGACCAGAATGGCGTGGCACAGGGGTACTGCGAAGTGCGCAACCAGCATTTCGGGGAGATTGGGAAGCAGGTAGGCCACCCGGTCACCCGGCCCGATCCCCGACGCCTGCAGAGCCCGCGCCATCCGCACGACGGCCCCAGAGAACTGCCGGTAGGTAAGTGTCCGCGATCCGTAAGTAATGGCGCGCTTGTCCCCAAAGACATCGGCGGATCGTTCAAGGAAAAGAAGGGGGGTGAGCTGGGTCAGCGCGGTGGGGTCGGGGCCGGGGACGGTCACCGTCCACCCCATCGGGGCGGTCGCTTCTGCAGAAACGCTTCCATTCCTTCCTGCGCATCTTCCATCAAAGCGTTCTTCACCATCAAAGGCTCCGTCTGGGAGTAGGCGGTGTGCTGGTCAGCGTCTACCTGCGAATAGAAGGCCTGCTTGCCGAGTGCCACCACTGCAGGCGACGACCGCAGGATGGCCAAAACGAATTCGTCGACCGCGGCATCGAGTTCCTCGT
>JAICND010000451.1 GCA_025929005.1 Acidimicrobiia bacterium | reverse complement strand
CCGCGATTTCGTCAGCCGCGTTGAATACCGCTGGCGCCGAGCCGCCGGCTCGCCCGGACTCGAAGGCAAGGCCAAGGGCCGGAAACCGTTTCGGGTCGGGTTCCTCGAAAGTCAGGGACCGCCGTGTCCACGTGAACTCGTCAATCATCCGCGCACCCCGATCCGGGAAGGTGAGGGCAAACTCGATGGGCAGACGCATATCGGGTGGCCCTAGCTGTGCTTTTACCGAACCGTCGGAGAACTCCACCATCGAGTGGATCACGCTTTGGGGGTGAACCAACACCGAAATGCGGTCGTAGCTCAATCCGAACAAACGGTGAGTCTCGATGACTTCGAGACCCTTGTTGACCAGGGTGGCCGAGTCAACGGTGATCCGGCGTCCCATGTCCCAATTGGGATGCCGCAGAGCCTGTTGGGGGGTCACCTCCTCCAGTTCGTCGAGGGGGGTCTCCCGGAACGGCCCGCCGCTGGCAGTAAGCCAGATCCTGTCCAGTCGCTCAGCGGGTTCGCCGGTCAGGCATTGGAAGATGGCGGAGTGCTCAGAGTCGACCGGGATCAGTTCCGCCCCGGAACGCTGCCGTGCTGCATTGACGAGGTCGCCGGCGGCTACCAGTGACTCCTTGTTGGCTAGTGCCAGTCGATTGCCTGCGGCGAGGGCAGCCAGGGTCGGACCAAGACCGGCAAGACCGACTATTCCATTGACGACGATCACCCCCGGGGTGGCGGCGAGCGCGGACACCCCCTCGAAGCCACTCTCGATCCGCCGACCGGTGAGGGACTCCCTTGCTTGAGTCAGTTCGGCGGTGCTCCCTCCGGCCACGGCCAGGGCGGCATCGGGAAAGTGACGAGCAAGCCCGACAAACTCGCCGGTGGGGCGGCCGGCAGCCAGACCCACAACCGGGAAACCAAGGCGCGAGGCGACTTCTAGGGTTTGACGTCCGATCGAGCCCGTGGCCCCCAGGACCACGATCGGACGTGTCACAACAAGCCGGCGGTGAAGAAGAAGACGTAGGCCGCAGGGATTACGAAGAGGAGCGCGTCGATCCGGTCGAGCATGCCGCCATGACCGGGAAGCACGGTACCCATGTCTTTGACGCCGAGAGATCGCTTGATCATCGACTCGGCCCCGTCACCGAGAGGCGCCAGCACGACGACCAGCATCGCGATGACCAGCGCCTGAAAGGTGGTGACCGGGAACCAGTCGACCGTCGACAAGACCGCCGCCGAGCCGGCCGCCGCAACGACTCCTCCCACAAAACCCTCCCAGGTCTTGCGGGGCGACAGGATCGGGGCAAGCGACTGGCGTCCGAATGCCTTGCCGACGAAGTAGCCGCCAATGTCGAAGAGAGCCGTCACCAATACCACCAGCAAGATCAGTGGCACGGCCGAGGTTGAGCGACCGATGATGACGGCAAACGACAACTGCGCCACCCATGCCGCTCCCAGCACCGTCAGGGCAGCATTGTCGAGAGGGCGACGACGCGATACCACAGAGAAAAAGAGCACGACCGCGACAGCCGACAGAACGACCGTCACGAGGATTGGTCCGGGGCCGCCGACATGGGCGGCTATCGCCGACCCCAGCACTCCGAGTAGACCGAAGATGGCTAGGGGGACGAAGCCATGCTTGCGTAGGGTCGAGTAGAACTCGCCCAGCGCCACGACCATTACCAGCGCGACGAACGCCGTGAACCACCATCCGCCCAGGAGAAGGGTTCCCATGAACAGAGCAACCAGGACGACGGCACTGATGACACGCAGGGTGAGGTCCGAGGCAGCAGCCTGCTCGACGTGTTCGATCTCTTCCTCCGAGATGCCTTTGTGACCGGTGACATCCTCGAAGTCGACCAGACCCGACCCCACCCCGGCCATCGACGCTGCGACAGCCGGACGGCTGAGGGGCTCCTCATATTCAGCACGGGCCACCTCTTCAGCGAGATCTCGATACTCAGCCCATGCCGGTGGCCGACCCCGTACGGGAGTTCGTCCTGAGCCTGCGTCACACGCCGGACGGCGGTCCGTGCGGCACGTTGCGGATCGTCGGGCAACAGGACGAGACGCCCTTCGAGGGTTGGATCGAACTCATCGGACTCATCACAGAAGCCAGAGGTGCAACCGTGG
>JAICND010000426.1 GCA_025929005.1 Acidimicrobiia bacterium | reverse complement strand
GGGACGACATGCCGCCACCAGCAGTAGGAAAGACCAAAAGAGCCTGCGACTCACGACCCAGCACCCTAGAACCAACCGCGCTTTTATCACCCAGACCCGTCGTAAAACGACGGGTCTGGGTGATAAAAACGGGGGTACTGACCGACGAGGCGCTTTTTCACCGCGACGGCGACAGGTTTGTCCCTACCGAACTGACCCGGGGTGGGTGGTCCGACGACTCCCAACATGGGAGTCCTCCGTCGGGGCTGTTGGCCCGGGCCATCGAGCAGGTTCCGACCGCAGTGCCGATACAGGTTGTGAGGTTCACCATCGATCTTTTCCGGGCGGTGCCGCTGTCGCCTTTGACCGTGGAGACGACCGTGCGCCGCGATGGCAAACGAATCCAGGTGGTAGACGCTTTCCTCTTTGCCGGCGACCTCGAGGTGGGGCGGGTGTCGTCGCTCAAGATTCGCATCACCGACCTCGACCTCGATGACCGCGACGAAGCCCCCTGGGTCCAACCCGGTGATCCAGAAACCGCTGGACCGATGATGTGGGCCGATGTCTTCGGGTCGCGGTCGGGGACCACGCGCTTTCACTACGACGCGGTCGAGATCCGCACCTTCGGCAACAGCTTCTTGGAGATGGGACCCGGGTTGTCCTGGTTTCGCTTGCTGTATCCGGTGGTGGCCGGCGAGGATCCGAGCCCTTTCGTGCGCCTGGCCACCATCGCCGACATGTCGAATGGCAACTCCCAGGCCCTCGACCCCCGCCGCTGGATCTATGTGAATCCTGACATCACGCTCTACGCCCATCGCCTCCCCGTGGACGAGTGGATCGGGATGCGCTCAGCCGCCTTCCAGCATCACACCGGCATCGGACTGGCGGACACCAGGGTCTTCGATCGTCAGGGCCCCCTGGGCCGAATCAATCAGGCCCAACTTCTCGACCGTCGCAAGCTCGGTTGACCAACGAACGATCGTTCGTTAACCTACAACCCATGACCGGCGAAGAGAAGTTTCAGGCGTTGCTTGACGCCGAAGAGAAGGTCGAACCAACCGACTGGATGCCCGAGGGTTATCGACAAACCCTGATCCGACAGATCGCCCAACACGCCCACTCCGAGATCATCGGCATGCAACCCGAAGGAAACTGGATATCCAGGGCACCATCGTTGCGTCGCAAAGCCATCCTCATCGCCAAGGTCCAGGACGAGGCCGGCCATGGCCTCTACCTCTACTCGGCGGCCGAGACTCTCGGCGTCACCCGGGACGAGTTGTACGACCTGCTCCATTCGGGCAAACAGAAGTACTCCTCGATTTTCAATTACCCGACACTGTCCTGGGCCGACATGGGCGCCATCGGATGGCTTGTCGATGGGGCCGCCATCACGAATCAGGTGATGCTGAAGCGATGCTCGTACGGCCCTTATGCCCGGGCGATGGTTCGCATTTGTCTTGAGGAGTCTTTCCATCAGAGACAGGGCTACGAAATCATGATCGCCCTCAGCCGCGGCACGGAAGAACAGAAGGCCATGGCGCAGGATGCGCTCAACCGCTTCTGGTGGCCGTCGCTGATGATGTTCGGCCCCCACGACACGGACTCGGCTCACAGCGAGCAGTCGATGACGTGGAAGATCAAGCGGGTCTCCAACGACGACCTGCGCCAGCAGTTCGTTGACATGACGGTTCCCCAGGCCGACTACCTCGGTCTCACCATCCCCGACCCCGATCTCCGATGGAATGAAGAGCGCGGTCACTACGACTTCGGTCCAATCGACTGGGAAGAGTTTTGGGCTGTGGTCAAAGGCAATGGACCGATGAACCGTGAACGCCTCGAGCACAAACGGAAGTACTGGGACGAAGGTGCCTGGGTGCGAGAAGCGGCCGTCGCCCACGCCGCCAAGAGCCACAACGAGAAGGTGGCGTGAAGTGACCTATTCGGTCCCCAAGATCGTCGGAGAGACCGAGGTCGAAGTCGGACGCGACACCGGCAAGGCCCAATGGCCACAGTGGGAGGTTTTCATCCGTCAGAAGCGTGGGCTCTCCCATGTCCATGTCGGGTCGTTGCATGCTGCCGACGCTGAATCCGCGTTGCTGTCGGCCCGCGATGTCTACACCCGCCGGGTGGAAGGCGTGAGCATCTGGGTGGTTGCGTCCACCGAAATCACTGCTTCAGACCCCGACGATGCCGAGGCGTTCTTCGAGTCGATCGAGAAGCCCTACCGGCATGCCACCCACTACGAGATTCCCGACGAAGTGGGGCAGATGTGACGGGTGTTCTCAACCACGGAGACGACAATCTCGTCATCGCCCAACGGCTGTCCGAGTGGGTGTCCCGAGGGCCCGACCTCGAGACGGACATCGCTCTTGGCAACATCGCCCTCGACCATCTGGGAGTTGCTCG
>JAICND010000435.1 GCA_025929005.1 Acidimicrobiia bacterium | reverse complement strand
GTGGGAGCCGAAGAGGTCACCGATGTAATCGACAACACATTTGGCCGGCTACTGCCTTCCGCCTATTCCTTCGGGGCCACTCTCCTCAAGTTCGGCGGCGATGCCATGCTCCTCTTCTTCACCGATGAGGGGCATGTCCTGCGGGCCTGTGCGGCTGCGCTGGAGATGCGTCAGCAGTTGCGCGAGATCGGCACTTTCACCACCACCGCGGGCAAGGTCACGCTCCGCATGTCGGTGGGTATCCACTCGGGGCTTTTCGACTTCTTCATGGTCGGTCAGTCGCATCGCGAGCTGATCGTGTCCGGGCCTGGCGCCACCGCCACCGTTGCCATGGAGTCGGCCGCCACCGCTGGACAGATTCTGGTGTCTCCGGCCACCGCCGACTTTCTTCCACTCCGCAATCGGGGGGTGGTAAGGGGGCCGGGAGTCCTTCTCCGTGGCCGGGTCGAGGCAGAGGTGCTCGGGTTCACCCCGGCGCCCACCGCCAGCCCGGATCTTGCTCACTTCATCCCGCCCGCCCTTCGTCAGGTCCTCCAAGCGGGTGAGGTCGAACCGGAACATCGGCCGGCAGCTGTCGCCTTCGTTCACTTCCACGACCTCGATGACCTCTTAAACGCAGGGGGATCAGAGAAGACGACTCACTACCTCGACGAGCTGATCTCCGCCGTGCAACATGCCACCGACCGCTACGAGACAACTTTCCTCGCTACCGACATCGCATCCGGCGGGGGGAAGGTCATCCTCACGGCCGGAGTCCCGGTGGCCTCCGGCAACGATGAAGAGCAGATGCTGCTTGCGCTCCGCCAGATCTCGGTCTTCGCCAGCCCATTCCCAATATCCATCGGCGTGAACTGGGGACCCGTCTTCGCCGGCGAAGTGGGGCCGAGCTACCGACGGACATACACGGTTATGGGTGATGTAGTCAACCTTGCTGCTCGCTTGATGAGCAAGGCGGCCCCGGGCCAGGTCCTCACCACGCCGGAAGTGCTTGATGGTTCTCGCACCGTCTTTGAGACGTCTCATGTGGAGCCGTTCTTCGTTAAAGGCAAAAAGCGCCCATAGTTGCCCAGACTGTGGGCTCGCCCAGCGGCACCCGGATCTCCTCGGGTGGGTTGCCGCTGGTAGGGCGAGATGCCGAGCTGAGTCTCATCTTGGAGACCTGGGAGCAAACGCGCCTAGGACCGGGGCAAGTGGTCGAATTGGTAGCAGAGCCGGGGATGGGCAAGAGCCGATTGCTCGAGGAATTCCTCCACCGGGCCGCGGGTGAGCGGATCGTACGGACGGAGTGCCGGCTCTATCAATCGGCTACCCCTTACTTCCCGTTTCGAGCGCTGCTTCGCCAGGCATTGGAAATCGACGACACCGAGCCGGAGAAGGCCAGCGCCCGATTGCGTGACTTGGTCGAGGAGCGAACGCCAGAACTGCTCCCGTGGCTGCCCCTGATTGCAGCCACTCTCAACCTGGAGTGGCCCGATACGCCCGAGGTATCGCTGCTCGACAATCAGTTCCGCCCGGCTCGCACGATCGAAGGAGTCCGCTACTTGCTCGAGGGGGTTTCCTCAGGGCCAACGATCATGGTGATCGAGGACACCCACTGGATGGATGAGGCCTCCCGCGAGCTGCTCGGGGGACTGATCCCGGCGCTGGACGACAACCCGTGGCTGCTGATTCTGACGAGGCGCCCGGCCGAGGCTGGCCCCCAAGCGCCGAATCGACAACCTCCCCTCCGAATCGATCTACAGCCGCTTGATCTCGGGGAGGCCGAGTCGTTGATTATGGCCGCTACCGAGGCGAAGCCTCTGCCCCAACCGGAGGTCAAGGCACTTGCCCTTCGTGCTGCCGGCAATCCCCTCTTCCTGATCGAGCTGCTGCAAGCTCTCAAGCGAGGTAGCGATGTCGACGATCTTCCCCAATCGGTAGAAGGATTGATCAGTGCCCGTATCGACAAGCTGCCTTCAGCTGACCGCAATCTTCTTCGACGCTTGGCCGTGCTGGGGGCGGGTTTTCAAGTGGAGCACACAGCGGCGGTGCTTCCAGAAACAAAGTTCACCGACCGCAGTCGTGCGATTCATCGGATGAACGAACTCCTATCGATTAACCAATCAGGCTGGGTTCAATTCCGCCATGCGCTCATCCGTGACGTGGCCTACGGTGGGCTCCCCTTCAACACCCGTCGCCGACTCCATGCCCAGGTGGGTCGGTCCATCCATGACGCGGCCGGTGACCAGGTCGATTCCCAGGCCGAGCTTCTTTCTTTTCACTTCTTTCAGGCACAGGAATACGCCAGCGCCTGGCGCCACTCCCTGACCG
>JAICND010000414.1 GCA_025929005.1 Acidimicrobiia bacterium | reverse complement strand
CGAAGCTGCCAGCTCACGTGAGGGTTGGTTCCCGGCGGACGCCATCACTGCTTCCAGCTGCTGGGTCAGGCTGGCACCCAACTCGGAGGCTGCCTCCTTGACCTGAATCGGAATGCGGGGAAGGGATTGGCCCAGCATTTCCTCGGCGGCCCCGTGACCCATCGACGAGCTCTCGGAGAGCAGTACCACCACGTCGGGGCGAAGTTGCTCGATCACGCTCGATGCTTCCGGCCGCCAGGCCGCTTCGCGGTGGCGGAGCTCCTCCAGAGCCAGATTCTGGAGTTCGGTGAGCTGGCGCTTGATGTTGCGAAGGGCCCGGTTGGTGACGGGCAGCAGCAGTCTCTCTCTAAGGTCAAAGGGGTCAACGGTGGTGGCGACTTTGGCGGCAGCCGGCTGGAAGCTTGTTGCCGGGGCATCGACGGGCGGCAGGGGGGAATCCGCGACGGGCGATCGCAGCCGGCGGAAAATGTCCTGCACGTCGTCAGGACTCGGATCTGAGGCGCCGACTCCTGTGGCCTGTATGGGCGGCGGTGTGGTGACGACCACCACATCCGACGCATCGGGTGTGTCGTCTTCCTGAGTGAGTTCCGATTCGAGCGCCTCAGGTTCGGGTTCAGGCGCCTCGACGGCCGGCGGGGGTGAAGGAGTTGGTGGCCGTTCGGAAGTACTCGTGGTAATGGGGCCTTTGCGCATTCGGCGTACCTCGTCCACCAAAGGCTCCGGATCTTTGAGGGCCGGAGGCTCGAGCGGACGCCTCTAGCTTGGAACTACCCGCACGGTCTCCCCCGGTTCCCAGCTGGAGTCTTCATCACCCCCATCGGCGGGCCGCACGACCCGCAAGGCGATCTTCTCCTCTTCTATGGCCTCGTTGGTTGCGCTCAGTCCGAGACGGGTGCGACGCTCGTCCAACTCTCCTTCCATACGCGAAAGCGTGGAGCGAAGCGTCTCCAGCTCTCCAATCAACTCCTGTCGGCGTTGCTCGAGTGCGCGCGCTCGCTCCTGCGCAGACTCGGCCTGACGACGGGCTTGTTCGATGATTTCGTCGTGGCGGGACCGTGCCTCGGCGTTGAGCTTCTCAGCCTCCATGCGGGTGATGCGCATGAGATCCTCAGCTTCGCGGCGAGCCCCGGCCGTGAGACGGTGGGCTTCGCGCTCGGCTTCACCCAACACGCTCAACGAATCGCGCTCGGCAGCTTCGGCTGTCCGACGGGCCTCGGCCTGGGCCTGCTTGAGGAGGTCCTCCGAGGTGGTCCAGGCATCGGTGCGCAAATGCTCGGCATCGGCCCGGGCTGCCCGTCTCTCCGCCTCGACCTCGTCCATCGCCTCGGTTCGCCATCGGGCCGCATCAGTCGAGGCGCGTTCCCGCATGCCCTCGGCGGCTATCCGGGCGGCCTCGAGCACATTGCCGATCTCATGACCTAGGGTGGCAAATTCGCTGCTGAGATCTCTCTCGGCGAATTCGCCCAGGCGTCCGGCGAGTCGGTCGCGCTGTGCGACCAGACCTTCGAGTTGGCTGGCAATCGCCGATAGGAACGCAGTTACCTCGTCGGTGTCGAAGCCCCGAAAGGCCTGCCGGAAGCGGCGGGCGGCGATATCGCCCGGCGTCAGCTCCTGATCCATGCGCCGGTCAAGATAACCCCCCTGTCAGGATTGAGCCAGCGTCACAATTCAGCCAGCGCCGCCAGGGCCTCGTCGAGCGTGCCGACAGCGATCAACTCCATGGCCACCCGGCGGGCGGTCAGGGCCTCTTCGTAGTTGTCGGTCGGCACCAGCATGAGCTCGGCTCCGGCCGCCTCCGCCGCCACCACCTTTTGACGAATCCCTCCGATGGGACCCACGTTTCCCTCGATGTCGATGGTCCCGGTGCCCGCCACGACGTGGCCTCCAGTCAGTTCGTCCGGGGCAAGCAGATCCATGACGGCCAGGGTGTACATGAGCCCAGCGGAGGGGCCACCGATCTGGCCGGCCTCGATCTCAATCGGAAATGGGAACTCGAAACGAGGATTGAGGTTCTCGGCGGTGATACCGATCATCGGCACGTTGGGCTCGTCCTCTCGAGGTGCCAGTTCGACGACAACCGTGACCTGGGCACCAGACCTAAGGACCCGCAGGTCGACCGAGTCTCCCACCGCGTGTGCCCTTATGAGAGGACTCAATTCTTCGACAAGAGTTACCGCGGTCCCATCTACCTCAAGGACGACGTCATCGACCTGGATGAGGGAAGCCGCCGGCACCCCATCGGCGACGTCGACGACCCTGATGCCGTCTGAACTCGTTGTGATCTCGAATCCGAGCCGGCGAAGCGCCACCGTGATGGCGGTCTCGGTGGACAAATCCATCGACGCCCGGTTGCGTAGGACGTACTCCTCATCGCTTTCATCGGGAGGCCGGATCGCCGACTCAGGGACCAGGTCGACGTCAGGATCGAAGCCGGCAACGACAGCTTCGAACAGG
>JAICND010000373.1 GCA_025929005.1 Acidimicrobiia bacterium | reverse complement strand
GTATTGATGGCGTCGGTGTAGAGGAAGCGGCCCATCAAGAAACGGACCACCCCCGGAAATTGGGCCGCACGCTGCCACGACTCGATCAATCCTTTGACGACTCCCGTGACCGAAGGGGGTGGCCCCGGTTGGGCGGTTCGCCGTTCCTTCACCCAAACGAAGATCGGGATTGAGAAGATGAGAAATCCGAAGGCGAGCATGCGAAAGGTGCCGCGATAACCGAGGTCGAAGACCTCGAAGGCGAGGATTCCGAGGCCGAGCCCGATGAACGAGCCCACGTATCCGACGCTGACACCAAGACCCGATACTCGGCCCCTGTCAGCGGGGAGGCTCACCTCATCCAGGAGCGAGTCGTAGAGGGCTGAACCGACGTTGAGGCCGATCAATCCGAAGCCGAGGATCACCAACGTGATCGCGGGTGTAAACGTATCGAGGAGGGCGGTGGCGCCAATCGCCAGCGCAGTTGTCCAGGCCAGAGCGGGCAGCCGCGGGCCCAGGTGGTCGGTCCGGGCCCCTGTCCATGGTGCCAGGAATATGACGGCCGAACCGGCCAAGGCCTCTGTGATCGCAAGCGAGGAATCGGGCAGACCTTCGGCGGTTAGCCAGGCCGGCACGTAGAGCCCGATTACTCCCAGAGCGAAGATCGTGTTGGCAAGGTCGTACACCACCCAGGCGTTTGTCGCCGACCGGGCCGGTGGGTTCAGAACGTCACCGCCACCGAAATCAGCTCTTCGTGGCCGAGGATCCCGGCCGCGGCCTGGAGAGCACGCTGCGACTCGCCCAGTGGGAATTGATGCGAAACGAGATGATCGATCCGCTTGTCAGTCGCGGCCTGTTCGCTCGCCCAGGTGTAACCCGCCGTGGTGGCTCCGAGGGCGCCGCGGACCGTCAGTTGCTTAGTGACGATCAGGTCGGAGAAGAAATGGACAGGACGGTTTCCTTTGGTCGAAGCGAGAACAACCCGGCCTCCGGACCGGACCAGGTCAAGTGCAGTGAACATGGCTTCGGGGTCGTCGGAAGTGACGTCGATGACGACATCTGGTCTGCTGCCAAGATGATCCGCGACCGACTCTGCCACGTCTTCGGTGGTGGCATTTACGGTCAGATGGGCACCAAGATTCGAGGCGGTTCTAAGCCGGTCTTCGTCGACATCCAAGCCGCTCACGCCTACCCACTCGGCACCGGCGCCCAGAGCAGCCAGGACGCACGCAAGCCCGCGCGGACCCGGCCCCAGGACCATCACCCTTTCGCTCGGGAGCAGTGCGGCCAGTTCCACGGCCCACGTGTAACCCGCCGCCAGCGGATGGATGAACGTCGCCACCTCGGCGGACACGTCGTCTGAAACCGCGTGCATGCGACAGGAAGGGTCGAGGTAAAGGAATTCGGCCAGACCACCCCAGAGTCCTGGCGGCTCGGTGGAGGGAAGCCGTCCATAGCTATTCACCGGACGTCGGTTCCGACAACCTCCCACCTTGTTCGTGCACCGGCTACATACACCGCATCGCAACTCCGGCTCGACGACCACTCGCGTGCCGACCTCGAACGGAAGACTTCCGTCTGATACGGCGATCCGTCCCACCACTTGGTGACCCAGGACCAACGGGTAGAGAACGTCGGGTCGATCCCCTTTCCACATCTGCACATCGGCACCCGAGATGCCCGTGGCCTCTATGGCGAGCCAGCCTCCCTTGTCTACCGGCTGGATCGGAAGCTTGTTGCAGGCGAGCCGCCTCGGCTCGACCAGCAACATGGCTTTTGCGACATCGGGGGACTCCACTCGGCGAGTGTAAACCCGCGGGAAGGGGCCAATTTTCAGAGTGTGTGGCTAATCGACTCGGGGACTGGCAGTAAACGCCAGGCTTCGGATTCAGAGCCCCTCCAGCGCCTCAGCCATTCTGGTTAGGCCGGTGACGAGGTCGTCATCACTGAGGGCATAGGAAAGTCTCACGTGACCGGATGCTCCAAACGCCTCTCCGGGCACAACCGCCACGTTCGCCGCTTCGAGCAGGTACGTAGCAAAGTCGAGGGTGTCGCCAAACCGGGCTAGATGGTCCTCGACTCCGGGGAATGTGTAGAAGGCGCCGGCCGGGGTTAGGCAACTGACCCCTTTCATGTCGGTCAGCATCTCCACCATCTTCTGACGACGGCGATCGAAGGCGAAGCGCATGGCGGTGATGGAGTCCGTTGGACCGCTCAGAGCTGCCAGGGCAGCGCGCTGGGCGATGTTGTTGACATTCGAGCTCAGGTGCGACTGGTGGTTGTTGGCAGCTTTGAACACGTCGGGCGGTCCGATCAGCCAGCCGACCCTCCAACCTGTCATGGCATAGGACTTGGCGACACCGCTGACAATCACAACCCGATCGTCCAACTCTGGAAATCCGGCGATCGACGGAGCCGGTCCCGAGGGATAGACAAGTTGTTGGTAGATCTCGTCGGTCAGAACCCACCTGCCGCGCTCACCGGCCCATCGACCGATAGCTGCGACCTCCTCGTTGTCGTAGACCACCCCGGTCGGATTCGAAGGTGAGACAAACACAAGCACTTTGGTGCGCGGCGTAGCGGCTCGTTCGAGGTCGGCGATTGTCACCTTGAAGCCGCCCGCCTCGGTGGTGGGAACGAAGCGCGGCGTTCCGCCAGACAACGCGGCGGCCTGGGGATAGGTGACCCAGTAGGGGGC
>JAICND010000220.1 GCA_025929005.1 Acidimicrobiia bacterium | reverse complement strand
TCCTGACCCCGGGAGTCAGTGCCTCAGGTAACTATGACTGTCTCAAGACGTCAGGTAATCCAAGCTGGGGCGTGTGTGCCGACCTGCCGTCCACCGGGAACTTTGGGTCGGCGGACTACTTCGTTTACGGGAATGAGATTGCCGATAGCTTGACCCAGTGTTCGGGTGGCACCAACTCCAGGCTGGTCTACAACATTGCCAAGGGCGTCGACCATCCACTGGGGATCCATCCAACTGGGTCCGGCTCAGGAATCCACGAGACCAGCAGTTGTCCGATCTTCTCGGCCCAGCCTGACATGGTGACCGGGCAATCGGGGGTCGCTTCGAATCTGGATCTCGGACTTACGCAGGGGGGCACTTCACACTCGAGCGTCCCCTACGACGGCCGACTCGAGGACGCAGGGGGATTCCTTGTTCGAAATGCTCAGGGCGGAACGCCGGCCACGACCCTCGATGACACCCCTCTGTGGAACTACTTGGTGGGTGGACTATCTGGCGCTTGCGCCGGCGTGAACTCACCGTCGCAGTTGGAAGCTTGCATCGCTCAGGCCAAGGCCGCCAACACGGTCATCTTTGACGACTCCATCATTGACTCGCCCAGATTCGGATTCACCGCTTTGATGTGGGAGCCGGACTTTCTGAACCCCGGATCTGATTATCACATCCAGAGTTACCTTCCGGTGTTCCTGGACACCACCTACTACCGATGCACTGCAACCGGTTGCGACACCCTTCACACACCAGGCGTTAGTGAGTCGGGAACATGTCCACCCGCGCCTGAAAGAATCACCTGCGGTACCCCCGGGCAAGCTAATGACACGCTCCAAGCCGTGACATCCTATGTGTTGGAGCTCGACATCCTGCCTGCGGCGGCACAGACGCCGTTTCCCGGTGCCGCCAACCAGCGAACTTTCAGCCTGGCCGAGTAGCCGGTCCTTCCACCACCGCCTCGGTAGCTGAAGCGCGCACTAGTCCGGCCGGTACCCCCAAATACACCCTTGTAGTCATAGGCCGGAAGACCTACATTGACCACGAGGAGTGGCGGGCAACCACCGGTGCGGCTTAGGCGGCCGGCGTTCATCTCTGATTGGGCAGAACGGAGAGGGGCGGGCAATGGGCAGTGGGAATCGATCGCAGGATTGGGTGGTCCTTAAACGCGACTCGGGCGCTTCGATTGTCGAACTGGCTTTGCTGGCACCCTTCCTGCTGCTGCTTCTCTTCGGAGTGATCGAGTCCAGCTGGCTCCTATCAAGAAGCATTGATGTTGCTCAAGCCGCTCGCGAGGCGGGGCGGATGGCAGGGGTGAACGACGGAGATACCAACACCATCGTTAGTGCGGTTTGTGACGGTATGGACCAACCCACGGGTGCACTCATATCACTGAGTGGGTCGGGCAACGGCCTGGGCGGCACCGTAACGGCAACTGCGACCCAAAGCGTCGAAACCATCACTGGCCTCCTCGATCCAATCTTCTCTCCACCACTGAATCTCTCCCACACGACGTTCTTCCGCCTTGAACAGCCGACCGCCACTTGGGTCGACGCAACGGACTCTCCGTGCCCATGACGACGCCATCGGATCGCGGGGCCACTGCTGTCATTGTGGCCCTATGCCTCGTGCTCCTGTGTGGAATGGCTGCTCTCGCCGTCGACCTGGGCTTTGGGTTCCAAGAAAGGCGCTTTGATCAGGCTGGCGCTGACGCCGCCGCCCTGGGAGCGTCGCTGGAAATGGTCATTACGGGTCAGTCGAATCCTGTCCAGGCAGCTGTCGACAACGTCCACCAGTTGGTCGACCAAAACCTCGCCCGCACGGTCCCCCAAACGGACTGGGATACGTGCACAGATGCTGGGGCGCTCTTCTGGCTCACCAAGACCCACGCATCGACCCTCGGCACGACCAATGGGAGCGACTGCATTTCGCTCTCACAAGACTTCAACACGCTGAGGGTCCGGGTTCCTCTCCAAGCCGTTGATACGACTTTCGCGGCGGTTATGGGATTCGATGAGTTCGACGTCACCGCGGTGGCTGAGGCACAACGGAATACCAATTGGGGCGGTGGGGGCGACTTTCCCTCTGGAGTGCTGTCAGGTACCGGCGCCGGGACCACGATCTGCATCAAGACGGGGACGTCGGGGGGCGCCGACAGTTGCGGAGAACCGACGTCGGGAGACTTCGGTAACTTCCTTCCATACTTCTATTCACCAGTCGACGGCTCGCTGAGCTCGCTTTGCGTCACTGGCGAGGCCAACGTACCCATGGCAAGAGCCATGGCAGATGGCATCGATCATGAATTCAGCGCCTACAACCCCGCGGCGCCCAACCCAAGGCTCAACGGCCAATGGTGCAAAACCTCAACCGTGCCTGGCCCACCGTTCCCCAATATCGTCGACTCGGCAGCGGGTTACCAGAATAATGACATAACCCAGGGCCTGATCAGCGGAGGCGTCTGGCCGTCTGCATTTACGGGACGGCTGACCAGAGGTCCATTTACGAACAGCTCTGCCCAAATATTCGGTTTCAACATCGACAACCGCCCGCTTTGGGACTACATCGACGACTCAAACGCGGGCACGATTTCCATGCAATGTCTCAACGCCGCTAACCGGCCGGCGACGATCGCTCCGACCGACTATCCGGCGGCATGGGCCGAAACCGTGGGTTGTATAACCGACGCTGAGGCCATCGGTGCTTCTCTCTTCACGACAGACATCCTCCTCACGCACCGGCTGGCCCACTCACCGCTCTACCACGAAACTGCACTGGCTGGCAACAACGCCGATCCGTATCACATCAAGGGGATCGTCCCTATCTTCATTCAGAGCGTTTTCGCGAAATCAGAGCACGTGACTTTCACTTGTACCGGCTTCGATACCAGCCGGCCGGGCATGTGCATCCACCATCCCGGATTGGTTGGCGATATGGGCGTGGGGCCAAAAGGCCTGCAAAAGGTGGACTCGGCGGGCGCCATCGTCCTGTCCTGCAGTCTGCTTCCTGGCGGCACCTGTCCGACCATCCAGGATGGGACCAATCCCCTCAACTTCCTGTACGACCTCCAGCTGACCCGCTGAACAAATTCTCCCCTAGGTTTTGCCTCAAGTTTCAGCTGTTCCCACCCGATAAGGGGGTCTTCGACACCTGCGCGAAAGGGATTGGGAACACGACATGTCAAAGAGGCGTGACCGGGAGCGGGGCGCGAACCTCGTCGAGTTCGCCCTGATCGCACCACTACTGCTGGCAATTCTCTTTGGAATTATCGACTTTGGCTGGATCCTCAGCCAGCACCAGGACGTACGCCACGGTACCCGGGAGGCTGCCCGACTGGCGGCCGTCTCCACCGCCGACGGTGCCACCATGGCTAGCTCAGTTTGTAATGCCATGCAGACGAGTTCCGGAGCCACAATCACCTTCGGCCGCGGCGCCGCCACCGTAGGCAGCACTGCCACGGTGACTGTCGTCGCCCCGGTGGGGACCCTCACCGGCTTCTCCCGGCTTCCGTTCGTCGGGGCTCTCTATCCCACGAACTTCACCGAGTCTTTGACTTTCCGTCTCGAGCAGGTGGCCACATGGACCAACGGGAGTGGTGGAACATGTTGAGAATCGACAAACGTGACGACAAAGGCGTGAGCGCGATCCTCGTCGCGCTCTGTCTTGTTTTAGTGCTCGGTCTGGCTGCCATCGCCCTGGACATCGGGTTCGGAATGAATGAGCGCCGGGGTGACGTCGCCGCCGCCGACCTCGGGGTAATGGCCGGTGCGACTTCAACCCTGGGGACCAACGCACAGGTACGTGATCAGATCCTGGCCTTCACCAGATTGAACCTCGATACGCCCTACTCCAACGCAGCTTGGCAAGCCCTGTGGGAGGGCTGTGTCGACACCGAAAGGGCCGGACTCAACGCTTCGGGGCACAATTTCATCACTGTGCCGTCCCCGGCCGGTTGGACCGTAACCCGAGTCGATTGCATCAGCATCGATCCGGCCGGTTATGTGCGTGT
>JAICND010000255.1 GCA_025929005.1 Acidimicrobiia bacterium | reverse complement strand
GGCTCAGGAGATCCTCGCCGAGGTTGAGATGCCGGCCAGCATCGTCTCCGAGGTCGGTTCCCTCGTGACGTGGTTCTCCGAGTTTCCGGCCGACTCGATGATCGAACTCGACTATGGGCTGGTGGCCGACCTGTTCTCAGAAACCGAGCTGATCCTGGACGAGTCGGCTGCCGAGGTCTGGACCTCTCTCCGGGCCTTGGCCGATGGTGACTGGGCCACCGCGGGCGAGCACTACAGCGAGCTGATGGCCCGCTGGTCCCCGGCCTACGCCATCACCTATAGCAACTGACATCTGTCTGGAGATGGGCCGGTAGCCTGGGGAGCCATGCCTGATCCCAAGGACTTCCTCGATCTCGGCGCCCTCCTCAGCAGCGAGGAACGCCTATTGCGGGACACCGTTCGTCGCTTCGTCGAGGATCGGGTCCTGCCCGAGGTGGCCGATTGGTGGGAGGCAGGCACCTTCCCGGTCGAGCTCTCGAAGGAGATGGGAGCGATGGGGCTCCTGGGCATGCACCTCGAGGGGTATGGCTGCGCCGGCACCAGCGCCACCTCCTACGGTCTGGCTTGCCTCGAATTGGAGGCCGGAGATTCGGGAACTCGCAGCTTTGTGTCGGTGCAGGGATCCCTGGCGATGTTCCCCATATGGAAATTCGGTTCCGAAGAACAGAAGCAAACCTGGCTGCCGGGGATGGCGCAGGGTGACATCATCGGCTGCTTTGGTCTGACCGAACCAGACTCGGGCTCGGACCCGTCGGCGATGCGAACCAGCGCCCGCCAGGACGGTGGGGATTGGGTGCTCAACGGCACCAAGATGTGGATCACGAACGGCAATGTCGCCCAAATCGCCATCGTTTGGGCCCGTACCCCCGAGGGTATCCGCGGATTCATCGTTCCGACCGACACCAAGGGCTTCACCGCCAACCTGATCCATCGCAAGGCATCGCTACGCGCGTCCATCACCTCGGAATTGGTATTGGAAGACGTCCGCATCCCGGCCGACTTCGTCCTCCCTGGCGTGTCGGGAATGCGCGGTCCTCTTTCCTGCCTCAGCGAGGCCAGGTTCGGGATTCTCTTTGGTGTGATGGGGGCGGCTCGTGCCTGTTACGAGGCCGCCCTCGAGTACGCCAAAACCCGCCAGCAGTTCGGGGCCCCCATCGCCGCCTTTCAGCTGACCCAGCAGAAGCTCGTGGAGATGATGGTTGGCGTGAACCGCGGAACCCTGACGGCCCTTCATCTTGGACGTATGAAGGATGACGGCCGCCTGACTCCCGAACTGGTCAGCTTCGGAAAGTTCGACAACGTCCGCCAGGCGCTCGACATCGCCCGCATGTCGAGGTCGGTGCTGGGGGCCAACGGCATCACTCTCGAATACCCGGTGATTCGTCACATGACGAATCTCGAGACCGTTTCTACGTATGAAGGCACCAACGAGATTCACACCTTGATCTTGGGTGAGGCCATCACTGGGATTGCGGCGTTTCGTGCTGGCAGCGGATGACCGTTCCGGCGGTCGTCTTCAACGGGCTGACCAAGAGGTTCGGCAGCAAGGTGGCGGTGGACGGGGTGAGCGCCGAGATCCCTGCCGGTTCTTTCTTTGGCATCTGTGGGCCCAACGGAGCCGGTAAGACCACCTTGCTCCGGATGACCTGCGGACTCCTGCGGCCCGATGCCGGCCGGGTGGAAGTGGCTGGCCATGACGTCTGGGCAGATCCAGTCGCAGCCAAGAGCAGGCTCGGCATGGTGCCAGACAGTCCTTCGATGTTCACCCGGCTGACCGGCCGAGAACTTGTCGAGTTCACCGGCCTCTTGCGCGGGATGAAGCCCGAGGTTGTCCAAGAGCGTGGCTCCAACCTGTTGAGGTTGCTCGACCTCGAGGAGGCCGCCGGGACCCTTGTTGCCGACTACAGCCTCGGCATGTCCAAGAAGGTGGCAATCGCCTGCGCTCTGCTCCACAACCCGCGGGTCCTCTTTCTCGATGAACCCTTCGCTGGAATCGACCCGGTCGCCCGCCAGGTGTTGGAGGAAACGCTCAAACGTTTCACCGCCGCCGGGGGGACGGTGGCTTTCTCCGATCACTCGATGGATGTGGTCGAAAGACTTTGTGACCGGCTGCTGATCATCGACGAAGGCAGAGTTGTCCTGGCCGGAACTACGGCCGAGATAACCCGGGGGCGACGACTCCAGGAAGTTTTCGTCGAAGCGGTAGGTGGCAGCAGCACCGAGGGGGTCGATATCACGTGGCTTGGCTCTACCTCCGACTGAAGGCACGGCTGATCCGCAACCGCCTCCGTAAGGCGGGAGGCTGGGCCACCCTGGCGTTCATAGGCATCTGGTCGCTCGCGTTCGGAGTCGGATCGGTCATGGGGTTGTTGGGTGGAGTCGTCGCCCGTTTGGTGGGCGGCGAAGGCACAGCTGCCCTTTTCACGCTTGCCGGGCTGGCCTGGCTGGTGGGACCGGTGGCGGCGGCGGCCCTAGACGAAACGATCGAGCCCCGCCGTCTCGAGTTGCTCCCCATTACCCCGACCCAGATGAGTTGGGGACTCCTCGCAGCCTCTTTCCTCGGCCCCGGGGCTTTGGTGACGATCCTCTTTGTGGTCGGTGTCACGGTGGGATCGAGTCCTGACGGGTTGACTTTGCTACCCACTCTTGCCACCGGCGCTGCGTTTGTGGTCTGGTGCATAGCCTCGGCTCGATGGGTCACGACCCTTCTCACGGACCTGCTTCGTTCGCGGGCAGGGCGCGATCTTGCGGTGGTGGGGGCGGCGCTCCTGGCCGGCGGATCGGCCTTCGCATCCACGTTCCTGACCAACGGGACTGGCGACCCTGTGCCCGGGTTGACCACCTTTGGCCGCGTGTCGGTCTATCTCCCGCCGGGAGCATTGGGGCGGTCGCTTGCGTTGCTGGCCGATGGCGAGTGGGGCATGGGGTTGGCACTGTTGGTTTACGGCTTGGCGGCCATCGCACTGGTCATGATGGGCTGGCAACGCAGTCTCTTCAGGCTCAGCACACGTGCTCCGGGTCGGGGATCGGAGGCGGTCGCCAGAGGCGGGCAGTCTCCTTTGGTGCCGAGGATGCTGGCGGGCTGGCCGGCTCCACAGGCGGCCACTGCTGGAAAGGAGCTTCGTTACCTGAGACGGGATCCGCGCTTCCGATCGCAGGCGGTGGGGCTGGCGGTCGCTCTGGCTTTCCTTGGTTTAGGGGCTGGTCGGATGTTGCTCGGTACCGAGTATTCGCCCTTTCTGGCGGTGATCGTGGCGTGGATGGCGGCCTCCACCACCGGCTTCAACCAGTTTGGGTTTGATGATCGGTCGTTCTGGGGTTACCTGGTGACCGGGGTTGACCTGCGAAGGGTTCTGGTGGGCAAGAACCTGGCCGTTGCCCTGGTGGGTTTGCCGGTCCTGGCCCTGGTTGCTGCCGTTCTGGCGGCCCTGGTCGGTGATGCACAGCACCTGATGTCCGCGGTGCTGGCGGGTGCCGCTGTTTTGGCGGTCTGGTTGGCGGTGGGAAACGTAGTCTCGATATTGG
>JAICND010000481.1 GCA_025929005.1 Acidimicrobiia bacterium | reverse complement strand
TGGATGCCGGTCGCACTCCAGATTCTGCTCCTGGGTGGGCTTGTCTGGTACACCAATTCCCGATTCCCTGGATTCGTCAACGCCACCAACGTTTCACAGATTCTGATCCTGGCGACCCCTTTGATGGTGGCGACGATTGCTCAAACCCATGCCCTCCTGGTCGGGTACATCGACCTCTCGGTGGGCGCCATGATCAGCCTCGGGGTTGTGATCGCATCGTTTCTCATCGGCCCCGATGCGACCGGGAGGGGGGTGGTGTCGGGGGTGGGGGCCATCCTGGCCTGTGGCGTAGTCCTCGGTTTGGTCAACGCTGGTCTGATTCGCGGAGTCAAGATCCCGTCCATCATCGCCACCCTGGCAACGATGAGCATCCTCGATGGGATTGCGCTGACGATGCGACCCACCGCCCAGGGTGTGATCAACCAAGACATGGTCGCATTCCTAACCGCCAGCGTCGGCCCCATACCCATCGCCTTCGTGGTGGTTGTGACCGGCGCCGCCCTGATGGATGTCTGGCTTCATGCATCGGGCTCGGGCCTGCAGCTGCGCGCGGTCGGATTCGACGACCGATCGGCGAAACGGAGCGGGATTTCGACCAACTGGATCAGGGTCCGGGCTTTGCTCTTGGCGGCCTTTCTTGCCACAGTCGCTTCCTTTCTGGTCATGGCGCGGTCTCCCATTGGCAACGCGCAGATCGGCTCCACCTTTGCCCTCAGCAGCATCACGGCTGCGGTCCTGGGAGGAGCATCCCTGGCCGGTGGCAGGGCCACTTTTCTCGGTGGCACGGTCGCCGCCTTGCTTCTCGCCGTGGTCATCACAGTTCTTCCGTATCTAGGTCTGTCAAACAGTGATGGTCAGATGATCATCGGCGGCCTCGTGCTAGTTGGAGTAATCCTTTTCCAGGTAGGAGACATCAAGGAGTTGGTGAAGCGGAACTACAAGCGAGCCCGCCGGCTTATAGTTGGTAGCCACCCGGCGCCGGCGGCCACGTTGCCGGTGCTTTATGCGGCTGGCACCGACTTCAGCGTTGCTCCTACCGGAAGGAAGCTCATCCAGGGGGGCATCGTGCTCAGCCTCGATCCCCACATTGGCGACCTGTCCATCGGCGACGTGCTCATCGAGGGAGACCGCATTGTCAAGGTTGGTCCCAACCTCGCCAACGGCGAGGCCGAATTGATCGACGCGACCGGGATGATCGTCATGCCAGGGTTCGTGGATTCCCATCGTCATATCTGGGAGGGCCTTCTCCGCAACATTGGGACAGATGTCCCCCTCGAAGGACGTACGAGCTACATCTCTTTCGTTCTTCACAAACTGGCGCCAGCCTTTCGGCCCGAGGATGCATACATCGGCAACCTGGTTTCGGCCCTCGGCGCCATCGATGCCGGCATAACCACCTTGCTCGACTGGTCACATATCCAGGGGTCGCCAGCTCATACCGATGCTGTCATCCAGGCCCTCAACGACTCTGGGCTGCGAGCCGTGTTTGCCTACGGCTTCCCCTGGTGGGGCAAGTGGGAAGAACGCCAGCCAAGCTGGTTCGTCCGCGCCGCCACCGAACACTTCTCCACCAAAGACCAGATGCTCACCCTGGCACTCGCTGCGCCCGGTCCCGAGTTCACCGACTTCGAGGTGTCACGCGACCACTGGAAACTGGCGAGGGAGACCGGGGCCCGGATCAGCACCCACGTCGGAGTGGGTACCTACGGCCAGGATTCCAAAGTTCAGGAAATGGGAACAGCCGGATTGCTCGGACCCGACACCACCTACATCCACTGCACCACCCTCAACGACACCGAGATCCAGATGATCGTGGATACGGGAGGCACAGTTTCGCTCGCTGCCCCCGTCGAAATGATGATGGG
>JAICND010000500.1 GCA_025929005.1 Acidimicrobiia bacterium | reverse complement strand
TGGGAACGAAGAGCCCGCCAGCGGCGACTGACCGACGGCAGCTGCTGTAAGGGAGTTTGCCGGTCGCATCAAGAATGAGGTCGTAGGTCTGGCCGTTCTTGGTGAAATCCTCCTTGAGATGATCGATGAGCTCATCCGCCCCTAGTGATCTCACCAACTCAACGTTCTTGGTGTTGCCAACCGCTGTCACATGGGCACCGATCTCCCGGGCGAGTTGGACGGCGGCCGTCCCCAGCGACCCGGTGGCGCCGTAGATGAGGATCCGCTGTCCCTTCTTGAGACCGATCTCCTGGAGCGCCGTCGCCTGATAGAAACCGTCGACGACTGCGGCAGCTTCTTCAAAACTCATCAAGGGTGGCTTGTGCGCCACAGGCGCCCCCTCACGGACTCTCACATATTCAGCGTTGGCACCGAAGTTTCCGGGACTCAAGCCAAAGACATGGTCGCCGACCTTGAACTCGCTGACCATCGGTCCGACTTCGACGACCTCGCCGGCGAACTCGAGGCCGAGGATCTGGCGCCTCGGTCGGAGGAGGCCTGCGAAGAAGCGCCACACCCACGGCCTAGCAGCCCTGATGGCGACGTCGGTTCGGGTGACCGTGGTGGCGTGGACCTTGACCAGGATCTCGTCGGCTTTGGGTACGGGTCGCTCGACTTCGTCTACCCGCAACACCTCCGGGCTGCCATACCTTTCATGGACCACTGCTCTCATATGTTGATGACGACCTTCCCCTGAGCATGCCCTTCCCCCATGTATCGATACGCCTCGGCCGCCTGGCTCAACTGATAGCGCCGATCGATGATCGACCTCATCTTTCCGGACTTCATTAGCTCAGCTAGAAACTCGAGGTCTGGCCTGTTGAGCTTGGCGATAAAGAAGGCGACCGTCTGGCTTGCCATCTTTCCCCGCAGGAACAACGGGACTATGTGCCGGAGAGCGCCCAACGCTCCCTTGCCCAGCCGGGCACCCACCAGGACGAGGGTCGCCGTGGGCTTGAGAATTCGCCGGATCTCGGACCAGGAGTTGGTCCCCTCGATGTCGAGCATCAAGTCATAGAGCTTTCCGTTCTTGGTGAAGTCCTCTTTCGTGTAGTCGATGACGTGATCGGCGCCGATCGATTGGGCGATGTCGACGTTCCTGGTGCTGCACACGCCTGTCACCTCCGCTCCGAAAGCCTTGGCGAGCTGCACGGCGTACGTCCCGACTCCACCGGAGGCGCCGTTGATGAGGACCTTCTGTCCGGGCTGGATCTGACCCTTGTCGCGCAGGGCTTGCAGCGCGGTAATCGCTGCAATCGGGACGGCCGCCGCCTCCTCAAATGTCACGTTGGCCGGTTTCAACGCCACCGCGTTGCGGACACACACGTATTCGGCCAACGCCCCACTCCTCCCACCGAACACCTCGTCGCCGGGCCGAAACCCGGTCACGTCCTTGCCAACCGCTTCCACAATCCCCGCAAAGTCCGTCCCCATACCCCGCGCTTTGGGCTTTCTCACACCAGACCCCATACGGAACATCACCGATATGTCCAATTCGTACCAGTCAGCCCGGTTGAGCGAAGCGGAACGGACGCGGACCAACACGCCGTCGTCGGTGAGGACCGGTTTGTCGATCTCCTCCAGCTTCAGTACATCGGGTGGACCGTATTCGTCGCGAACGATCGCTCTCATTCCGGTCGACCTCCGTGTTCCGATGGTGTCTGTTTTCACGATGTCACTGCCTTTCTCCAGTTCCCT
>JAICND010000472.1 GCA_025929005.1 Acidimicrobiia bacterium | reverse complement strand
CTCTTGGCCTCCCCATTCGGGCCTACCAACTCGAGGATGGCACTCCACCTGAGCTCCGTCTCGTCGCTGACCGAGAGCTGACGGAAGACGAAATCCGACTTGCTACTCGCCACCTCCAGCGGACCATCGGGCTCGACACGATATGTCGCGTTGTGGAAAGAATCCCGATGTCTCCCGGAGGCAAGCGGGAAGCGGTGATGCCCCGTCAGAATCCGTTGGCACGAAAATAGAAGACATAGAAGACAGTCCAAATCAGGCCATACCCAACCAACCATCGGCCCGACCGCTGCATCAGCCAGTTCCGCCCGAACGTTCCCACCACTGCCGCAATCAGCGCGACCGGAACAATGCGGATCGCTCGAGCCGGGACTGTCCAAGCGAGCAGGGCCGGAAGCCCCCGGCCGCGGATAGCCCACTCGGCCGCATAAATCTTGTACGGAGTTCCCGAGAAAGGAGCGAGAACGAGCGCCGCCCCCCCATGCTCGGCCAGCTCACTCTGGGAGCGAGCGACCATTTCGGGCGGGATGCCGGGCACTCCCTCGATCACGTCTCTTAGTTCAGATCCGAGTCCTGCGGCCACCCCATACAAAATCAAGCCTCCGACCAGGGCACCGGCTATGGCCGCGCCCGCAGCAGCCATGGCCCGCCGTGGGCGAAAAATGGCGAAGGCGCCGACAACAACATCGGGAACGATGAAGAACAACGTGGCCTCAGCGATGCCCCAAAAAAACGCCACCCAAAGTCCCCATCGCCGCAGCCACCAGGCGACAGGGTTGCTAGCGGCGTATGAGAAGGGAGGTTCCGGCATAACACCCGCTCCGATCCACGGCCTCGAGAGGTATCTCATCGAACAATGCTGCTGGCGCCCGGCAGCTGGAGGTAAATCGCCTCATGGTGACCTTTCCCTTCGGACGCAAGCATCGGTGCAATCCCAACCAGACCGCTTCTCGCCTCCTGGGAGCAACCCAGTACATGGCATCGAGCAGAACTGCGGCGTCAAATACGGCCGGCGGGGAAGAAGCGAGAACGTCTTCGAGCTCGGCGACCACTGTGTGGATGGGGCCAAGCTGCCCAGGGTCGGCCCTCAAGTAGGGAGGGGAGGCGGTCCTGTAGTCGTCCAACAACGCCCTTTGCCAGAACCAATTCTCTTTGGCGGGAAGGGTCGTAAGACACTTGTCGACCCAGTCGGCGAGAGCCACACAGCCTCCCGGCACTTGCCGCCAAACGCGAAAAGGGACTCCAAAGAATGAAGCTGGTAACGGCGTTGTCAGGAATGCTCTACCGAGCCGCCCTCGGATTCGTCGCCTCGATTCCTGCCATGCGCCAGCCTGGGACGCAAGATCGTCGGCGTTGAATACGGCCTCGACCACGTCGGTCGCATCACACATCCGAACCCAACCTCTCAGGAGCGTGCAGGCCGATCCGAACACACCGGCGGCATAGAGGCCACGACCCTGAAACCAACGCTCGCTTTGCACAATTGCGAAAGTCGCCGGGCTGAGGTCAAGGTGATCGAGATCGCGGTCAATGTCTCGGCCCGTCGACAACAAGCGTCGGAAGCTATCCACGGGAAGCTGACGTGCGGCGGCGACCTTTAGGTCAGTGAGCGCCACCTGCGCAGGATTCCGGTCAAAGGCCAACACTGTGGCTCCCGTCATGGCGAAATTCAGGACGTTGCAGCCTCCGGACGCAATGGTGAGCAGAAGCTGGCCCGCCGTCGGAGCCACGGCTGCCAAATCAACAGCTGGGTCCTCCCACGATTGGTTGTAGACCAAGGGGAACCTACCGGACGATGTGCTCGATGAACGTTTCAGTGATTCGATCACGCGCGAAGTGGAAGAAGTCCGGCCAGAACCCACCTGCTGTTTTCTCTTCTCAGCAACGACCCCGGTGAGAACCCTTTGTGGAGAGCGGTGGATACCAAGGGGCTGCATGGCTAAAGAGGGAGCAGCTTCGACG
>JAICND010000236.1 GCA_025929005.1 Acidimicrobiia bacterium | reverse complement strand
GTTAGAGCGCGTCCCTGATAAGGACGAGGCCGATGGTTCAAGTCCATCTGGGCCCACCAGAATCAAATGCAAGTCGTCCCCATAGCGAAGGGGTGTCCATCACTGGTTTCCTCGCTTCTGTCCAGGAACGACGTGCATCGCCAGAGGTCTGAGTCAGGGACGGATCGGCCCTAGGACGGATGGAGCCGGTAGCAGGGTAAGCCGCCCTCTGCAGTCGGTTGGCGTCGCCTCCTCCACAGGATTTCTTGGCTGTCTAGGATCGGTAGCAGTACCGCCGCTGGACCGTGTCCGAGGTGGGCCACCGTCCAACGGCGGCATTGACAATGTCGATGCCGACTGGGAGGTGACGATGTCACGTCAGCTTTGGATTCCTCGAGGGGTTTCGAGGCGGGAGTTCATCCGGTTGGGAGGTATGGCGGCCTTGCTGGCGGCCTGCGGTGACGCCGTGGTCACGACCACATTGGGCGAGGGGCCAGATGGCGAACCCCAATCCTCGTTCGTGGAACCCCGCACAGCGTTGAGCGGTGAGTTGAGGATCCTGCTTTGGAGCCACTTCGTTCCCGTCCACGACACCTGGTTCGACGCCTGGGCTCAGGAGTGGGGTAGCCAGACCGGAGTGACGGTCACGGTCGATCACATCAATGTGGCCGATGTGCCCGCCGCCATTGCAGCCGAGCTGCAAAGCGGCCAGCCCCAGCATGACCTTATGCAATACATCGCGGTGCTCTCTCAGCACGAGCCGAGCGTCGTTGACATGGCAGACGTAGTGGCCGAAGCCGAAAGCCGGTACGGGACCATGCTCGACCTGACCCGCAAGTCGAGTCTGAACCCCAATACCGGCAAGTACTACGCCTATGCCCCGGCCTGGGCACCTGATCCCGGTAACTATCGCAAGAGCCTATGGGAGACAGCCGGCTTCCCCAACGGTCCCAGCACCTGGGATGAGCTGCTCGAGGGTGGATCTTCGATCTATGCCGAGCAGGGGACCCAGATGGGAATCGGCCTGTCTCAGGAGATCGACTCCAACATGGCCGGACGCGGGTTGATGTGGTCGTTCGGCGCCTCGATTCAAGACGAAAACGAGAACGTCGTCATCAACTCTGATGCGACCATTGCGGCCGTGGAGTACATGAAGAGACTGTACGAAGGGGCCATGACCGACGAGGTGTTCGCCTGGAACGCTGCTTCCAACAACCAGGGGCTGATCGCCGGCCAACTCTCGTACATCCTCAACTCGATCTCGGCCTGGAGAACGGCGCAGACCGACAGTCCGGATGTGGCAGACGATGTCTATTTCGTCCCTGCCCTGGCGGGCCCCGCAGCCGCCCTGGCTGCTCAGCACGTCATGTACAACTGGATCGTCCCCGACTTCGACGGGGTCAATGTCGACGCTGCTTCGGAGTTCTTGTTGCACTACACCGAGAACCTGGCGCCGGTGGCGTGGCACTCACGCCTCTATGACTTTCCGGCGTTTCCTGAGCGGGTCCCCCAACTCAACGACTGGCTGAGTAACGATCCCTTCGGTGCCAACCCTGCCGACAAGTTGTCGGTGCTACAGACGGCGCTCGATTGGGCAACGAACATTGGACATCCTGGGCCGGCCAACCCGGCCGAAGGCCAGGTGTTCGGCGAGGCCATCATCCCCGTGATGTTTGCCGAGGCGGCCCGGGGCGACAAGACACCTGCCCAGGCAGTGGCCGATGCCGAGACTGCCATCAAGGCGATCTTTGCCGACTGGCGAGGGCGTGGTCTGGTCGGTGGCGAGGAGTGACCATCCGGGCAGAAGGCTGACCCGGTGGCGGTCGTAGAAACCCGGGAGCTGTCAAAGCACTTCGGCGACGTCAAGGCCGTCGACGGCGTCGACCTCCGCACCGAGGAGGGCGAGTTCCTCGTCCTCCTCGGACCCTCTGGGTGTGGAAAGACCACGCTGCTGCGGATGATCGCGGGCCTGGAGGAACCCACCGAAGGCGAGGTGCTGATCGGGGGTGAAGTGGTCAACGGTTTGCCACCGCGGGCCCGCAGGATCGCGATGGTGTTCCAGAGCTACGCCCTCTATCCGCATATGACGGTGTTTCGCAACATTGCCTTTCCTCTGAAGGCACAAGGAATGGATCCAGCTGCCCGCGAGGAAAAGGTCGAGTGGGCCGCCAAGCTTCTCGATCTCGAAAGCCTTCTGCAGCGGCGTCCGCGCAATCTGTCAGGAGGTGAGCGTCAGCGGGTTGCGCTGGCCCGGGCCATCGTACGTGAGCCCACCGTGTTCCTACTCGATGAACCCCTATCGAATCTCGACGCCAAGTTGAGGGCGGCGGCCCGCGATGACCTTCTCAGTTTCCAGCGCGGCCTCGGAATTACTGCCCTATACGTGACCCACGATCAGGTAGAAGCGATGGGTATGGGTGATCGTATTGCTGTGATGAACAAGGGGAAGGTTCGTCAGTTCGGAAAGCCGGAGGACGTCTATCACAACCCGGCCGACACCTTCGTGGCCACCTTCCTCGGCTCCCCTCCCATGAACCTATTGGAGTACCAGGACTTTCTTATCGGGTTTCGCCCTGAGCACCTGTTACCGGTGGGAGTCGAGCAGGATGGAGAGAGGACACCCTTCACTTTCCACGTCAACCGGGTGGAGAACCTGGGCTCGGAGCGCTTTCTTTACGGGCACTTGGAGGACTTTGCCCCGGACAAGAGGGTGATTGCCATGCTGCCGTCAACGGTGACGATGCCGATACCGCCCGACCAGAGTCATTCCTTTGTGGTAGCTCTCAACCGGATCCGGTTCTTCGACAAGGAGACTGGTCTTCGCATCGAGGCGCAGAAGCTATGAGGGGATCATGGCGACGGCGGTAGCCGCCCGCCGCCGTCGGGACTGGTTCGACAATGAGCGAGTCCTGGCGCCGTTGCTTCTGTCACCGGCGGTCATCTACATCATTGCGCTTGTCGGCTTCCCATTCGTTCTCGCCATCCTTTTCGCCTTCAGTGATGTCACCACCGGCAGCCCTGATCTCGAGTGGGTCGGATTTCGGACCTTCGAACGCATCCTCCAGGATCCGGTGTTTCTTCGCTCGCTGTGGAACACCTTCGTCTTCGCTCTTATCGCCAATGCCTTGGTGGTGGTCGTGGCCAACGTTCTGGCGAGGGTCTTGACCGCCGATTTCAAGGGAAAGTGGTTGATCCGGTTTCTGGTCCTGCTCCCCTGGACCACGCCGATCTCTTTGGCAACCATCACGTGGTTGTGGACGCTCGATTCAATCTTCAGCCCCATCGATTGGGTTCTGCGCAACCTGGGACTGATCGACACCAACGTTTACTGGCTGGGGAGGCCGATTTTGGCCATGGGTTCGGTGATCGCCGTTCACGCCTGGCGGATCATCCCCCTGGCGGCGGTGATCATGATGGCGGGTCTCACCGCCATCCCGACTGAGATCACGGACGCCGCCGAGGTAGACGGAGCCCGGTTCTGGCGCAAGCACTTCGAAGTGACCATTCCCCTGATGGCTCCCATCATTGCGGTTGCGGTCCTGTTCGGTTTTGTTCTAACCGTCACCGATATGAGCGTCGTCTATGTCCTCACCAGGGGTGGTCCTACCCACTCGACCCAGGTGCTGGCGACCTGGGCCTTCTTCAAGGGGATCGAAGGGGGAGCCCTCGCCCAGGGTGCGGCCATCGCTCTCTTTCTCTTTCCGGTGCTAGTGGCCGTCGCCGCTCTAATCCTCCGAATGGCACGACGGTG
>JAICND010000400.1 GCA_025929005.1 Acidimicrobiia bacterium | reverse complement strand
GGAGGAGAGGGCGCGTTCAACTCTGACTGCGCACGAGGCGCAGGTCATGCCTTCTACGTCGAAGGCGATGTTCTCTTGGGCCCGATCGGTCAGCGGGCCACCTCGTATCCAACGCCGGCCAAGGTGTGGACGATCTTGTCGAGGCTCACCGAGGTCTCGTCAAACGAGAGGGTGACGGTCTTGGCGGGGATATCGACGCTGGCGGCACCCACCCCCGATATTTGAGCGAGGGCTTGCTCGATGGTCATTTTGCAGTGATCGCAGGAGATGTCGGGGACAGAGAGAATCTGATCGGTCATGGCAATTTCCTTGTCTAGTGGCTCGGTCCGGTGACCGCAGCCGTGTATTTGAGGGTTTCCATCAACTCGTCGACGATCTCGACCGATCGGCCCTCTTCGACTGCGTGGATGACGCATGTCTCGAGGTGGTTCTGAAGGAGCACCCGGTTGACGCGCTCCAGGGAGGCCTGTAGAGCTGAGACCTGCTTCATGATCTCAGGGCAATACCGCTCCTCTTCCACCATGGCGAGAACGGCATCGAGGTGGCCCCGGACCGTTTTAAGGCGGTTGATCGCCGATGTCTTATGGCTGGCTTTCATGACTCCCACATCATACCACCCCACCTAGGGTGGGGTGGTATCCAGTAGCTACTGGGTTTCTGGAGTCGGAGTGGCGAGTGGAGGCCCCGGCGGAGGGGACGCCGGGGCCTCGTCCTTCTGGCGTCGCAGGTCGGGGGAGGGGGAGAGAACCAGAACCGCAACGCCCAGAAGCCCCTTTAGGGCCGCAGACCTTTGGGGTCAGAAGACCGTTAAGTCCCCTCGGGGAGAATTCGCCCCCGGACCCGTGGGAAACGGACCGGTGCGTGCGTGTAGCAGTGGTCGCGGCGGTTGTATTGGCTCAGTTTTGTTACGCAGCCTGGGTGGGAACAAGTGCGGCCCTCGGCATATCGCCGGGAGGGCCTGGTCATCCCCTTGATGGCTGACCCCTTCATGGTTTCTGACATAAGTAGGCCTCCTTCCCTGCAGGGGCCGGTTATCGATAACAACCCTCCGCGTAGGCGGATTGTTCCGATCAGCCGTCCGACTCATGGAGTCCCTGATGTTCGGAGCCTCCCTGAATTCGGATGGCCCGGTTCCTGGCCGGGAGTGTGCCTCCAGGTGGATAAACCCCCCGTTAAGGCTCCCAATTTGGGCGCCTCAAGAGGCACTCACATAGGGTTATACGCCTAAGAGGTGCTTTCGGTTCCAATCCCCAGCTTGGCCAAGAACGCCTCGTTGTTGGGTTCGCGCCCGAGGAAGCTTCGCAACATATCCATGCCGTCACGGGAGCCGCCCTTTTCAAGGATCTCCCTACGGTATTCGAGGCCGACCTTGGGATTGGTCATGCCCTCCTTAGCAAATCGGCCCCACATGTCGTCCCCATAGACCTCGGACCAGAGATAGCCGTAGTAGCCGGCGTCGTATCCGAAGAGGTGACCGAAGCTGGCCGGAAAGAAGGTCCCTTCGTGAAAGGGAAACAGACTGACGTCGACTGCCCGCCGCAAGACCGACTCGACTTCCTTGTCATGGCTGTCGTCGTGAAGCCACATGTCCAGCAGACCGAATTGGGCCTGGCGGAGGTTGCTGAGGGCGATGTTGAGGTTCTTGGCCGCGGTGAGCTGTTCGACCAGATGATCGGGAATCGGCTCCCCGCTTTGATAGTGGCGAGCGAATCGCCGCAGCACCTCGGGTTCCCAGGTCCAGTTCTCCATGATCTGGGAGGGTGCCTCCACGAAGTCGTTCTCGGTGGACGATCCCGAGAAGCGGACCATCTCCGCCTTGGTCAGAGTCTGATGGAGGATGTGGCCGAACTCGTGGAAGAAGGTCTCCACCTCCGAGTGCTGGAGGAGCGAGGGACGGTCGCCTCCGGGCTTGGTGAAGTTGGCGACTATCGATGCCACGGGTGACTGATAGGTGCCATCGGCCAGCAGGCGACCGGGGACCAGGGGGAAAGCGGCGGCGTGGCTGAACTTGCCCTCGCGCGGGAAGAGATCCATATGGAAGTGGGAGAGGAGTTCACCGGTGTCCTTCTCATGAATCGAGTAAGTGATCACATCGGGATGCCAGGTCGGTGCCGCCACTCGCCGGTACTCGACTCCGAAAACCTCGCCGGTCAGAGCCAGCATCCCGTCCACGACCTGCTGCAACGGGAAATATGAAGCGACTTCCATCGGATCGACCCCGTATTCCCGTTTCCGAAGTTGGGTTTCGTAGTAGCGGAAGTCGTAAACCTGGAGGGGTCCCTGCTCTCCATCCCCGGCGAGCATCTTTTCCATTGTGACAATCTCATCGCGGCCCTTCTCGGTGAGCGGCGCGATAAGACTCCGATAGAACACGTGGACGGCCTCGGGTGTCTTGGCCATCTTCTCCTCTAGTTGGTGATGAGCCCAAGACGGTTGTCCAAAGAGTTCGGCGATTTGCTGCCGAATTTGAATTGCCTCGTCCAACAGGCCGCTGTTGGTGTCGACGGCG
>JAICND010000366.1 GCA_025929005.1 Acidimicrobiia bacterium | reverse complement strand
GTCCGTCGCTGGCCATCACCCCGACCAGGGCCACAAGCCCCGTCCCGATCTCCCCCACGATGAGTCCCTCCACCTCAACTTGAGCGCGGATCACGCGTTGCACAACCGCTCGCATCGGCTCTACCTCTCGCCTGGCCGACGATCTAAGCAGCCCGTTTCATAGAATCGCACGATGACCCGCCGACTCCCGACAGAACCGCCCTGGCCTGTTGCAGCCCCCACCGTCGGTGCGGTGATCGTGTTGGTCGATGCCTCCAGCAAGCTCGAGGAAGAGTTGCTGGCGGGGTGGACGGGCCGTCATGCTCCGCCCGGCACGAGGGTAGAGATGATGAAGGTCGCCCCCTCCCGACGCCGCCGGCCCGGGCGTCGCACCGATGCCCGACTGGCGAAACGGTTGGAGGGGCTCGACGACCCTTATGTGCTGCCTATCAGAGTTGCCTGGTCACCGTTCCTGCGCCGGGGACGGCGGGTCGCCAGCTGGCTCGATGCACTGAAGTTGGGCGACCCCCGTGATCCAGACCCGCTCCGACAACGCGTGATCCTGGCTACCTGGCCCGATCGGGTTGCCATCGTGACCGGCCCGGGGGCTCGCGCTAGCCGCCTCCGGAAGGATCACGAAGCGTCGGTTGAGGTGAGTTCGCTCACAGACTTTGTCACCCGCCGGGCCTGGCTGGCTCTCGAAAAAGCGGAGCGAACGATGCGAGGCAACCGTTACAAGGTGCCGCGGTTCATCCGCGACGAGATCACCTCCCGTGTCGAGTTCACCGAGGGGGCGGTCGCCAATGGTGCCAAGCGAGGGTTGAGTCGGGAAGTCTCGATCGCCCGCGCCCGTCACTATCTGGACGAGATCGCCGCCCACCACAGCCCCTTTTTGATCGACCTGATTGCCAACGCCATCCACTGGCTGTACCGCCAGGGGTATGGAGGACTGATCTACGACCGGGAACGGGTGGCCGAAATCGCCAACATCGGCCAGGAAACGCCTCTCGCCTTTCTTCCCTCGCATCGCTCGAACCTCGACCGGCTGGCACTCCAGTACCTGAAGTGGGAGAACGACCTGCCGCCCAACCACACGGCGGGCGGGATCAACATGAACTTCTTCCCGGTCGGCCCGCTGGTGCGGAGGACGGGCGTCTTCTTCATCCGCCGGTCGTTCAAGGACAACGATCTCTACAAGTTCGTGCTGCGAACGTATCTTGACTATCTGGTCGAGAACCGGTTCCCGCTCGAGTGGTATCTGGAGGGAGGGCGATCCCGGTCCGGCAAGCTTCTCCCACCCCGGCTGGGACTGTTGTCATACGCGGTCGAGTCGTGGCAGCGTGGCAAAGCTGACGATCTGATGCTGGTTCCGGTCTCGATCGTCTACGACCAGATCCAGGACCTCTCGTCGTATGCATCCGAGGCGCGGGGTTCGCGCAAGGAGAAGGAGTCGCTCGCCTGGGTGTGGGGTGCAATCCGATCGCTGCGCCGCCGCTACGGAAACATCCATATTCGCTTTGCAGAGCCCATTTCGGTCGCCAAAGCCCTGTCCGGCGCCGAGGTCTCGGAGGGTTCCATCGATCTCGCCAAGCTCGGATTCGAGGTGATGTACCGCATCTCGGAGGTGACCCCGATCACACCAGCGGCGGTGGTTTCGATCGCGCTGCTGGCATCGGGCGGCACGGCCCGCACGACGTCAGAGCTCGCAGTCACATGCGCGGCTCTCGACCGATTCATTGACGAGCGCGGGCTACCCACCACTGAACCGCTCCACCTCGAGGATGCCGGCGAGGTGGGGAGGGTGCTGGGGCTGCTGGCGGAACACGGCAACGTGTCGACCCACCGGGGAGTGAACGAGGTCTTTTATTTGCAGGGAGAGCAATCGTTGCGGGCCTCGTACTACCGCAACGTGATCGTCCATCACTTCATCCCTCGCGGGATCACCGAACTGGCACTGGCAGGTTCGAGGAAACCGGAGACCTTCTGGCAGGCCCTCTTGGAGCTGCGCGATCTTCTCAAGTTCGAGTTCTTCTTTCCAGAGAAGGAAGCCTTCCGGGAGGCGGTTCGAGGCGATCTCGACCGCTCAGTTCCAGGATGGGAAGAACAGCTCTCCAAGACCAAGGTACTGCTGGGGCGTCTACAACCGCGAGTAGCGCGATGGGCGGTGTTGCCAATCCTCGAGTCATACCTGGTCGTGGCGGACGAGCTGGCAGCCCGCGAGGGCACCGTCGACGAGAAGGAACTCATCGCCGCCTGTCTAAAACGCGGTGAGGAGTACCGGCTCAAGGGGAGGATCGCCGCCGACTCCGTGTCTGCGGTTGCGTTCAAACAGGCGCTGGCCCTCGCCTCTAACCGGGGTCTACTTGAAGATGGGTCCGCACAAGCTCGCGGGCGGTTCGCAGCGGGGCTCGAAGCCTTGCTGGCGCGGGCCGCAGATCTCTGAGCTCAGACCTTGGTGATCACTGCCCGCAGACGCCACGTGGCGACCAGCCCGAGAACTACCGCATAGGCAGCCAAAACTCCCAGTTCGGGGAGAATGTCGAACAGGTTCCCACGCCGCTGCACCAATTCGGCGAAGCCATCGATGGCCCAGGCGTGAGGAGTTATGTGAGCGATCCTTTGCAGGGTCGGAGAGAACAACTCGAGGGGCAGCATGCAACCACCGAGGGCAGCCAGCCCCAGCCCCACCATGACACCCACCCCTCCGGCTTGTTCGGCATTGGAGAACAGCGAACCCATGAGCAT
>JAICND010000494.1 GCA_025929005.1 Acidimicrobiia bacterium | reverse complement strand
CGCCGCCACCTTGGGCTTGATCGCCTTGGCGCGTCGGTTTGGTTGCAGTTGGGAAGAACTAGGTCTGAGACCTTCCCATCTGGTCCGGGGCTTTCGGACCGGCCTGATCGGTGTTGGCGCCGCGCTGACGGTGGCGATGATCGCTACTGGTCATCGCCGGGTGCACCCGTATCTGCTCGACCAGCGCGCCGCCGACCAGCGTCGGCGGGACGTCGCCTACCGAGTGTTGGTTCGACTGCCGCTGGGAACGGCGTTGTTCGAAGAGGTGGCCTTTCGAGGCGTGATCGAGGCCATCTGGCGTCGGGCGGGGTCGGCCCCAAGAGATGCCGCCGCGGTCGCCGCCATCGGTTTCGCTTTGTGGCACCTAATCCCTGGGACTCAGGCGCTAGACGGGAATCCGCTCGATCAGCACGTCAACTCCGCCGTAGCTCGGGCGGGAGTTGTCACCCTGGGGGCACTGCTCACAGGTCTCGCCAGTCTCGGGTTCTCTCGGATGCGCGCGCGGTCGGGAAGCCTGATGGCCCCTTGGCTTACCCATGCAGCGGTCAACAGCGCCACGTACTTGATGGGAGTGTCCGCCTGGCGGAGGGCAACCTCATGACCAACGGCCAGCCTCCCCGCCTTTCGGACTTGGTGGCGGCCACACCTGACCGGCGTGATCGGTACGTGGACTTCCTCCGTGCCCTGGCCGTGACCGTGGTGGTGCTCGGTCACTGGGTGGGAGCTGTGGTCGAGGTGCGGGACGGTACCCTCTTCGCGGCGAGTGCTCTCGACCTCGTCCCGGGGCTTTGGATCATCACATGGGTGCTGCAGATCATGCCGCTCTTCTTCTTCGTGGGCGGTTTCGCCAACTATGTCACCTATCAAGGATTGATACGGCTTGGCGAGGGAGCGGGCACATTCCTCCGTGGCCGGGCGAGCAGACTGCTGCGGCCGGTCGTCATTTTCCTAGTCTTGTGGGCTATCGCCGCTCCGCTCGTGTTGCGGATTCCCCTTCCCGAGGGTGCGATCCCCCAGGCCCGGAAGGTGTTGCTGGGGCCCCTCTGGTTCATCTGCGCCTACATCCTCCTGGTGGCGCTATCGCCGGTCATGGTTCGCCTCCACCAGCGGTACCGGCTGGGTGCCCTGATGGTGCTGGGGCTTCTTCCGGTCGTGGTGGACAGCCTGCGCTTTGTCCTTTTGGTGAATCACGTCAAGTGGGCCAACTTTCTTTTCGTTTGGCTCTTCATCCATCAACTCGGCTTCTTCTACGCGGACGGGACCTTCGACCGGGTGAACAAGCGCCTGTTTTGGACGATGGCATTGGTCGGCTTCGTGACGATGGTCGCTTTGGTACAACTCCAGGCCTACCCGGCCAGCATGGTTGGCTGCTGTAGCGACGAGATCTCGAATATGGCGCCGCCGACCGTGCCCATGCTGGTTTTCGGGATCTACCAGATCGGTGTAGCGATGCTGGCACGGCCGGCACTAACCCGCTGGCTGGCGCGAAAGCTGCCGTGGAGTGCGGTGGTGGCGGTCAACGCCTCAATCATGACCCTGTTTCTCTGGCATCTCTCCGCCCTCGTGATAACGGCGGCGGTGTTACTGCCTCTCGGGTTCCCGCAGCCGCCGATGGCCAGTGGCATGTGGTGGTTGACCCGACCCATTTGGTTCGGGTCGGCTCTTGTTGTCCTCGCCCTGTTCGTGTTCCTCTGGGGCCGGTTTGAACGTCCGGATCTCGACCCGGCGGAGAGGTACTGGAACCTTCAGGAGTTCTACGCGCTCTAAGGCCGACGGGTCTCCTCTTAGGGT
>JAICND010000411.1 GCA_025929005.1 Acidimicrobiia bacterium | reverse complement strand
GTGGAGCCGGAGGGGCCCGGTTCTGGATGGAAGAGCACACCGGCAAGAAGGTCAACATCGAGCGAGCCGAGGAGGCTTTGGCGACCGGAGCGGAAGAGATCGCTGTCTCCTGCCCATATTGCTATGTGATGCTCGATGATGGGGTCAAAGAACTCGGGCAGGGCGACCAGGTCAAGGTCCGCGACCTGGCCATGATGCTGACGGATGACTAGTCCAGCTGTGTAGAAGTCGGATTGTCCGTTTCTGTGGTAGGCGACCGCTTAGAGTGTTGGCCAGGGACGGGATACATGGGAGACGGCGATGGCTAATGCACACAGATGCCCGGCGGGCAAACATCAATTTGATCTGGTCTCGGGCATCGGCGCCGGTCTGCAACGCCAGAAATGCGCCATCTGTGGATCGGTGATGATCGATCTCACCGAAGACCACGAACTCGACCTGGTGGCGGCTGGTTTGTTCGCCGCCCGTCGATCAACAGTCTTCTCGGTGCCGCTAACTCCCGAATCTGGGGATGAAGGTTTCGGTCGTCCCCGGGCGAGGCGCTGACCGAGTCAAAGTTGGCAGAGTTGCCAGAGTCAAAGTTGAGCGCACGTCGCCTTAGGCTGCGCCGTCGTGCGGCGTCCAATCCTCACCGCGGCCACAGTTGTGGGCTTGCTCCTCCCGGCCTGTACCGGCCCAACCACTGCGACCACGCTGGCGCCAACCACGACGGTCGCCACCACAACCACCCTTGTGGTCGAAGAAGCAGTGGCCGCCTTCAGGTCATGCCTCGAATCCCGCGACGTGGTCGTGCCCGACCTACCCATAGATGAAGCTGGGCGGCCAGACCTAGGGCCGTTGGCTACGGCCAATGACATCAGCACCAATGCTTTTAGGACAGCCCTGAGTGACTGTGCCACGATCCTGGCCGCCAACGGCGTGCTGGACGCGAATTCCAGTGCCGAGCTGGCCGAGGAGGTGCGTCAGCAGCTACGGAGGTTCTCCGAATGTATGCGCGAGGCCGGTGTAGAGGAATTTCCCGACCCCGTTGATGGCTTTGCCGGCCAGGGTCTGCCTTTTCCGTCGATACCCATCGCCGACCCCGAACTGGCAGCAGCCATCGAAACATGCTCAACCGCTCTCGGCTTTGCTCCCATTACGGGCTGACGACCAGCGCCTGGTGGCCGTCGTTAACGTGACTTCCTAATGCGTATCGGTTATCAGGGCGAAGGCTTTTCCTATTCCGATCAGGCCGCATCCGAGCTATTCCCCGGAGCGGAAAAGACCGGTTTCGCCACGTTTGTGGCCGCCTTTGAGGCGCTGCGCGATGCGATCGTCGACGTTCTCGTGATGCCGATCGAGAACTCGACCACCGGGAGCGTTTTGCCGGTGCTCGACCGTCTCCTCCCGGGCCAGGTTCACATAACCGCCGAACACCTTGTCGAGATTCGCCATGCATTGCTCGGCCTCCACGGCGCGGCGCTGGAGGGCATTCGCCGGGTGCGCTCGCATCCCGAAGCGCTCGCTCAAGCCGAGTCGATCCTCACCCACTGGGGGTGGGAACCGGTGCCCGCTCACGACACCGCGGGCGCCGTCCGCCTTATCGCCGAACAAGGTGACCCCACAGAAGCGGCTCTCGCTCCCGAACTCGCTGCGGCAGCTTTCGGTCTCAGCATCCTGCTCCGGGATGTTGTTGATAGGAGCCACAACACGACCCGGTTTGTGGTCTTGGCCTCCGGCGACCAGACAGTTTCCGACGACGCCGACAAGACCACGGTCGTATTCACCACGGCCCATACCCCGGGTGCGCTAGCACTGGCTTTGACCGAACTCGGTCTGCGCGGGGCCAACCTCACCCGCATCGAGTCGCGGCCCACCGACGAGGCGTGGAGATACCGCTTTTTCGTTGATCTGACCCACCCCCCGGGGCCGTCCGGAGTCAAGGCAGTCTTTGAGCCGCAACCGGCCACGCTGGCCGACCTCACGTTCCTCGGGACCTATCGGGCGGTGTTGAGCTAACCCGAGAGGACCCAGCATCCGCACCGATAGCATCGTTGTGGATGGAACCGATCACGGTACCGATCGAGAAAGACTGGCTGTCGGTGTCCGAGGTCGCCGCATACATGGGCGTTTCCACCCATGTCGTGACCTCGATGCTGCGAGCTGGCGACCTGCCCGCGGTCAAGTTCGGCCGGGAGTGGCGAGTAGCCAGGGTGGACCTGGAGGCTTGGCTAAATCAGCAACGGGGTAGGTTATGGGCGTGACCACCAAACCGGTGGAAACCACTCGCCCCGACACAGAGATTGCTCCTGACCTGCCCTGGCAGGTGGTTGTGTGGAACGATCCGGTGAACCTCATGGACTACGTCGTTTGGGTGTTGCGCAAGCTATTCGGCCACTCTCTGAGCGAAGCAACTCGGCTGATGCTCCTAGTGCACAATGAGGGCAGGGCGGTCGTCAACGACGGTCCTCGCGAACAGGCCGAACTCGACT
>JAICND010000374.1 GCA_025929005.1 Acidimicrobiia bacterium | reverse complement strand
CAACCCCAAAGAAACCTGGGTTCGGCGTGTAAGTGACCACGACACCGGTGACGCTGAGTGTCCCGTTGATGGGCGCCACGTGGGCGAGTGTGGTGAAAACTCCTGCTTCGTGAACGAAGCTTGAGATGTCGAGTGTCAGGCCGCCCCCGGGTCTTGTGGTCAACTCGATCGGTACTTCTCGGGGATCCTGTTGGGCCGGCCCGGACTCGAGAGCGAGCGGCGGCAAGTCATCACCTGAATCCGGGTCTGTCACCGCCCCCTCAGCGGGGGGAGAGGTCCGGGGTTGATCGGCAGGTGGTTGTGTTGCCGGCGGGTCTACGGCCACGATGTCTTGGGAGGATGGCTCCTCGGTCGCCACATCCTCTCCTGGCGCGTCGTCGGCCGAGGGTTGTCGTGGTTCCTCGACCGGTGGTTGTGGTGCCGGCGGTTCCTCGGTGGGCGGGTCCTCTTGTGGGGTTTCGTCCTGGCAGGGGGGGAGATCGGTTAGATCGGGTCCGGCGGGATGGTCTTCGCTGCATGGTGGGAGATCATTGGAGGGGGGTTGGTCCGTGGACGGATCTTCAGCTGGGGGTTCCTCGACCGGTGGTTGTGGTGCCGGCGGTTCCTCCTGGCACGGTGGGATATGGGAAAGATCAACATGTGCGGGGTGATCATCTCGGTAGGGCGGAAGGCCCTGCGACGGGGCTGCCACGGCCGCAGAAAGCTGCATCCCGTAAGCGAAAAGGACGCAGAGGGCGAGGACCCACGGGCGCCGGGCTCTAAACACTCATCACCTCTCGAATCGCAAGCTCAAAAGGCATTTCAGGGGCCAAGTTGAGGCTGAGGATGAAATGAGTACGACCTCGATCACGGCGGTACTCAAGGTCGCCGCCCATACCCCGTGCGAGGGTGCGGGCGATGTGGAGCCCCAGCCCCACGCTTCCGGCCACCAAGGGCCTGGCGGCGACATGCACGAATCGCTCAAACAGTGCTTCGAACAGGTCACCAGGCACGCCTTCCCCGTCATCGACCACACGAAGCTCGTAACGATCGCCCACACGGCCCCCCAGCACGAGGATCTCCTCGCCGCCGTGTTTGCGGGCGTTGGCGATGAGGTTTCTCAGCACCTGGCGGAGGCGAAGAGGATCGGCGATCACTGGGATGGCTTCGATGGCGATCGGAATGGAACCGCCCTGCCGCTCGAAAGCGGGAACGACCTCTGCGAGTTGGGCCCTGAGGTCCACGACGTCGAGCTTGTAGGAAAGGACCCCGTCGCTTGCCCGTGCGGCGGTGAGGAGGTCGTCCACCATTCGCTCTAATTCCAATGATTCGGTGATCACGAGGTCGAGAAGTTCACGAGCGACTTCCGGCTCGTATATCGATCCGTCTTCCAGCACTCTGGCAAATCCGTAGATGCTCGTGAGTGGAGTGCGTAGTTCGTGAGAGATGTTGGCAATGAACTCGTCCTTGGATCTGGAGAGTTCCCTCTCAGCAGACAGCTTGTTTTCGAGCTCAGCGCGGCGAAGTTGGCGACGGGCGATCGAGCGATAGGAGATGATCATCGCTCCGGGCACCACTAGAACCAGCACGAAACCGGAAATGGTGGCGGCCATGTCGTTCGCAGATCGTGCCGCCGCGATGTCGCCGAGCAGTTGATTCCTTGCGGAGGCAAGACTCGCCGCGATCACTCCGTAGCTGTCAGAGAGATCGGATTCGACCACCTCGCGGGCGCGGGCGAGGTCACCGGACTCGATTGCCTCCAGAAGCAGGCGGCCCGCGGCCGTGTACTCACTGAAGGCAGCCCGGAGGCCATCGCCCAAGTCGATCGCCGTCACGGTTTCGAGACTGTCGGAGGCGGCCTCTCTGGCGAGTCTGAGTGTCTCTTCGGTGGTGATACCAGCCTCGAGTTCGGTCGCGAGAAGGAGAGCTCGGGCCATCTGGTGCTCTGTTGTCTCGGTAGCGGTGATGGCAAGGTCGACCTCGGACAACAGACTTGCTTGGCCCGCCAACCTCAACCCGTCGTTGGACGTGGCATAGAAGTACGAGGCAGATCCCACGAGCGCCACGCCGAGAACGATGGTGGCGACAACGGTTTGGCGCACGGGCCCCGTAGGCAATGCCATTGATCTATATCGGTAGAAACGGTTTTCCCGGCACCTGTCCATATCGGCGGCACCCGAACTGACTAGTGCGGCGTTTCGGTCAGATCAGCCGACCGCGTCGAGACAGTCCACAGGTGGGGGTTGGCTCAAGTCGCCGGCCACATCCGGGGTGACGGCGATCCGTACTTGGCTAACCAAGGGGTGATCCGCCAAGTCGGAGAGGGCCGGCACCGGGATGGCAGCCTGCATTGCTTCGACCATCACTCCGGGCTCCCGGATGGCGATGGCGGCTAGCTCCATCCGCTCCCACATCGCCTCAAGAATGAAGCGCCCGGTTATCGGGGTCTGGCTTTCGTCGGCCGCCTTCCGGGCAGCGGCGGCCCGCTCAACTCCGTCGCGATAGGCGAATCGATCCGGTCCGGGCTGCCCGCTGAAGTCGGGAAGGCAGATGAAGTCGGTCCTCCATGCTGACACCCAGGTCCCGCCCAACTCCGCCAGGAACGCCTCCATCGGCCCGAGCTCCAGGGGGTGGTCAAGAACAATCCCGACCGAGACGGGGGTGGTTGGATTGGCCGCGGT
>JAICND010000378.1 GCA_025929005.1 Acidimicrobiia bacterium | reverse complement strand
TCGGCCCCACCCTCAACGCCAACATCCTGCTCCCCCACATTGGCCCGACATCGACTCTGTTCGAGCCGCTGACCTTCGGGGACGCCTTCATCATCCTGCCCCACCTAGGCCCCACCACGACTGTCTACGACCAACTCATCGACTTCGTTACCAAGGAAGTGATCGGCCCCAACCGTGTCCTCGTCGCCAAGGGCCGACATCTGACCGGAACTGGCCGGCGGTTAGTCGGCGGTGGTCGCCGTCTGAAGACAGGGGATTAGGCTTCCAATCATGCCGCTCGACTCATCCATCATCGCCAGGATCCGCGACGAGATCGGGTCTGATACCGACTTTGCCGACGACGCTCCTCACGTTGCCCCGGCCCTCGACTCGCTCGAGGCCATCTTCGAGGATGCGGACCGCGGCAACTTCTCCATCCTTCGTACCGCCTGGGTGGTCTGGAAGCGCCGGCTGGCTGAGATGCAGCAACGAGCCTTCGACATCACTACTGAAGGCTCGCTCCTGAACAGAACCCAGAAGGTCAAATACATGGAGCGCCGGATCCACGAGCTCGGCACGATCGCAGGCGTGGACCAGACCCAGACCGGGCGCAACATGGTTGTCCAGGCGCCGATCGAAGTCGAGGGGGACGCGTTCTTGATCGGGTCTTCAGAGTTTTGAACCTCCCTGACAACTTCCCTTACGGCGAAGATCTGATCGACAGGATCGTGCCAGTTTTGGGTGGCGTCTACGACCACGTCCACATGCAGGAAGCCCAGAAGGTGGAGGAGGTCGTGGGGCTGGTGGTCGAGGGTTATCACATTCGCCTCGTCAACCAGGCCCGCTCTCATGCTCGCTTCGACATCGGGCCATCTCAGTTTGACGACGTGGTTCGCGATATTCCCAGCGACCGTGCCCTTCTTGCCTTCTACCACTCCCATCCGACCGGCAACCTTGCTCCCTCGATCGAGGACCAGAGCATGATGATGTTGCAGTTCGCCCAGGGCGTCTATATGCCTTGGCTGATCGTCACCGTTACCCCCTATCCCCGCTCCCGTCTCCACTGGCTCGATCCCCAGTACCAAGTCATCGCTTCCTACGATTTGCCGGTGACTGTCAGTGCCTAACGTTCTCCTCACCGACGCGGAACTCGCGGCCCTACGCGAAGATACGATTCAGCTTCGCCCTGACATCGGCACGTTTGAGCGCATCACTGTCCCTGCCCAATACGATCGCACCACCAAGCTCGTCGTCCCTGAAACCCGCATCCACATTTGGACTGGGCCGGTTGCCATGTATCCCAATCGCTCACGCCGGGACCGCTTTGACGAGTTGGGCGAAGGGTTGGTGTTCACGCGCCAGTACCGCGTCGGCATCCCCTACACCGTCACCACAATCCAGATCCGCGATCGCTTCACCCTTGTCGTATCCGCTGACCCCCAAGCGGTCGGGCGGGAGATGGAGGTCAGAGACGTGGAGGTCGAGACCAACATGGGCTACCGGCGCGTCTCGGTCCACGACTTCCGCGAATAGCGCGGGATTTCTGATTCCCTTGACTTAAGAGGAACTAGAACGTGCCAAGACAAACGACCCGCGACGTTCTTGAAATCGACGTAACCGGGGTCAATGTCCTCGCCAACCACTTCGATGCCGTTGCTTCGATCTTCGTAGAGGCTGTTCCTGCCGTCCTTGACGTAACCGCCGACATTGGCATCCAGCGAGCGAAAGAACTCGTCCAGAAACGCACCTGGGCGACCCACGACTCGATCAACAAAGACCCCGGCGTCGTGGACTTCGGTCACACCGGCAATTGGTACATCGACTATGGCCCGACGACTTTCTACGCGCCTTGGCTCGAATACGGGGTCTCGAGACATGGGGGAGGGTTCAACAAGCCTTACCCCTTTATGATCCCGTCCGGCGACATGGCAGAAGTAGCTCTGTACGCGTCAGTCATCGGCCTCGTCTCCCTCCTCGACTCCAACACTGGCGGGATGGGGTTCTCGTCGGCGGGTGGGGCAGCTGGTCGTCAGGTCCTCAACGACAGCCGTATCAAAACCCCTTTCTCCAAGTACCGATCGTTCCTCTACTCAACTGCCAAAGCTCTTGGAGACGTGAGCGTTTTCGGCGGGCGTGGGGTACTGGGCCCGCTCCGATCGAACATGTATCAATTGGCCCGGCTAATGGGAGACGTGCAATCGACCATGAACGGACTCATCAGCCGCCGTGTTGTCAACCGCCTTCATGGACGTGTCACTGGCCGCATCATCGGCTTCGGGTCCCAGTCCTTGTCCCACTCGGCCTCCTACTCCGCGTTCGTCGGAGGGGCGTCCGGCCACCGCATCTACCACCGTCTTGCCGGTCGGTTCGGATCCGGTGGGTTCAACCCCCAGAACGTTCTAGGTCGTATCCTTCCTCCCTGATGCCCTCTGACCGCACTCCCGTTGAGATCGAGAAGCACATGACCGCGGTCCTGTCGGCCATGCAATTCATCGCCCCAGGGTTCCCAACCGACTTCTGGGAGCGGCCCAAAGACGGGCAGATGAGATTCCTTGACCCGCCTTACGCCCTCACTCGCCCCTACCCGTCAGCCGGCGAGTTCGATGGCCCCTTGAACGACACCCGCGTTGACATCATCTTGCGTGTGCAGATCTTGTCGGT
>JAICND010000234.1 GCA_025929005.1 Acidimicrobiia bacterium | reverse complement strand
TTTCTGGGCGAGATCACGGGGCAGTAGGTAGTTACGGGCATAGCCATCGGAAACATCGACGATCTCGCCCCGGTTCCCCAGGGCGGCAACGTCGGCTGTAAGCACGACCTTCACGAGCGCCCCAAGTAGGAAAGCAAGGCCATCTCGCGGGCGTTCTTTATGGCTACTGCCACCTGGCGCTGGTGGCGGGGGCAGTTGCCGTTGACCCGGCGGGAGCGGATCTTGCCGCGGTCGGACATGTACTTGCGCACAAGACCGATGTCCTTCCAGTCGATGTACTCGACTCTCTCCTGGCAGAAGTAACAGACCTTCTTGCGCATCCGCCGGAGCGGTGGTTCCGGGCGGCGCTTTTTCTTTTGTCTATCGAGGTTGGTGGCACGTGCCATGTGTTGAAACTCCTGGTTAGTTGACCATCAAAACGGGGCTTCGTCGGGGCCGTAGTCCTCCCGGGCGACGGGGCCCGGAGGGACGGTTGATCCGCCAGCGAATTCGGAACCGCCCGTACGCGCCGTGCGGTTGACGGTGGCGGTGGCCCACCGCAGGCTGGGACCGATCTCCTCGATGGAAACCTCGATGATCGACCGCTTCTCGCCCTCCTGGGTCTCCCAGTTCCGCTGCTCAAGACGGCCTACCACAATGACTCGCATCCCTTTTTGCAGCGTCTCGGCAGCGTTCTCGGCGTGATCACGCCAAAGCGTGCCGCCAAAGAAGCTGGTCTCCTCCTGCCACTCTCCCTGCTGGTCGCGCCAACGCCGGTTGACTGCAAACCGCAGCTTCGTCATTTGCACCCCGGATGGGGTAAAACGCAACTCCGGGTCCTCAACCAAATTGCCTACCAGTACCACGCTATTTGTCGACACTCATGCTCCTTCCGCCCTCCGCTGCACCCACTATGAAGACAGGGTGGGACACAGAATTCAATCCCCTGGCCTAACGATCTTGTGACGGATGACTTCGTCCGCCAGAAACAGCATCCGGTCGAGTTCCGCCACGGCAGGCGGTTCGGCGGTGAAAGTCACCACCGAGTAGTAGCCCTCGTGGAGATGCTTGATCTCGTAGGCGAAGCGACGTTTGCCCCAAATGTCTTTGCCCGTGACAGTGGCCCCTCGCTCGGCCAAGAACCCTGCCAGATTGTCCACCCGGCTGCGGACGTCGTCCTCAGCCAGATCAGGGCGATGAATCGTCATCACCTCGTACGTACGCATATGTTGTTTCCTCCTATGGACATCCGCCTACGCGGATGGCCCCGCCTCTCAGCGGAGCAGGTGAAGGGGCGCCGGAGACCGTTTAAACAGCCGAAGTGGCGCCGGGATCGCCTTTAGTTTACGCACCTGTGGCCGAGGACCCCAAACCACATCAAGGAACGATGAGGGTCGCTTCGGACCCCAGACCGTCCAGATCACCGGCCGGTGCCTCCAGCGCCCAACGGAACGGGGCGCCCGGGTGATAGAAGGGGCATGGGTCAGCCTGGCATGGCTCCATTGTCTGAAGATTGACCAGGGAGCCATCGGCTGCGAAGAAGGCGATGTCGAGGGGGATGATCGTGTCTTTCATCCAGAACCCCGCCTGGCTGTCCGACTCATAGACGAAGAGCATCCCGGCCAGAGATCCGAGGTCGTCAACTCCCATCAGGCCCTGGGCTCGCTCACCGGAGTCGTCGGCCACCGCCACCATGAGCTCGACGCCGTTGAGCACCACCGTCCCCACCTCCCAGCCGGCCAAGTCGCCGAGCCTCAAAGTCGTGGTGGTGGGGGGCGGGGTCGTGGTGGTGGACGTGGACGGCGGTGGCGTCGTCGAAGTTGTCGTTGTGGAGGTGATGGGCGCGGCAGTGGTGGTGACCGGATCGCTCAAAGAGGCGCAGGCCACCACCAGCATCATCATCACCGTTAGCCCACTCAGCCGGATTCTGGCTCCTTGAGAAGAGCCTCGGCTACTTCTTCGGAAAGACGATAAGTCTCGTCGTCGTTGGGAAAGTCACCCGACTCCACCGCCGACTTGAAGGCCGTAAGCGCGGCAACGGCTGCGGCGCCCAGTTGGGCAAAAGTGCGGACGAACTTCGCCCGATGACCGTACGAGAGCCCCAGCACATCGTGAAAGACGAGGACTTGACCATCGGTGCCGCCTCCAGCTCCGATGCCGATCGTGGGGATGGACACCTCCTTGGTGATGATGTCCGCCACCAGGTCAGGGACTCCCTCCAGCACTAACGAAAAGATCCCTGCGCCTTCGAGGGCCTTGGCATCGGCGATCAATGCCCTGGCATCGTCGATGAGACGTCCCTGGACTCTGTAACCGCCCATGGCGTGCACCGATTGCGGCGTTAGGCCGATGTGCCCCATGACGGGGATCTCCGTGTCGACCAGTGCCTGAACCATCGGAAGTCGCTTGCGCCCGCCTTCCAGCTTCACCGCTTCGGCTCCGCCCTCGCGGACGAGACGCCCCGCCTGGGCAATGGTGTCCTCGACGGAAACGTGATAGCTCAACCATGGCATGTCGACGATCACGAGTGCCCGAGGATGGGCCCGATGGACCGCGGCCGCGTGAAGAACCATGGTGTTGATGTCCATCGCCAGGGTGGAGTCGTGCCCATGCACGACATTGGCTACAGAGTCGCCGACCAGGATCATGTCCACACCGGCGTCGTCGGCGATACGGGCGGACGGATAGTCGTACGCCGTAACCATGGTGAGCTTCTGCCCACCCTTACGGGCCCGCACCAATGGCACGGTGACCTTGGCTTCATCGGCCATGGCTCGCTCCTCTCTCCCCTCCATCCGGTAGGGGGAACTCAGCGGACGGTTTGCGTGACCCGGTCTTGAGCCTCAGTCGCCTGGTCGAGTCATCGACCGGTGGTCGCCCGTGCCCTGCGGGACCGCATCATCGTAACCTTCGCCGGGACGCTATTGCAGAGGCTGATTTTGGGGCACGAATGCAACGCTGGGGCGGTAGGCAGCGTCTTACAGGTGGTGCGAGGTTGACCGATCGAGAGGTCTATGAGCAGTTGCGTGGCCCGCTGATGAGATTCGCCTCGTCGCTGGTGGGTCCCAATGAGGCCGCCGATCTCGTTTCAGAGGTGATGGTTGCCACTCTTCATCGTCGTTCGTTGGCATCACTCGAGAACCCCGGGGCGTACCTAATGAAGGCGGTTCTCAACCGATCTCGGTCCCGCATTAGGCGAATGATGAAAGAACAGGCCGTGGCCGGCGCCCAGGTGGTCGATGAGGAATCGCCCGGTCCGGAATCCATTGTTCCCGATGTGGCAGCAACCGTGGCCAAGCTGCCGGTGCAGCAGCGAGCCGCCATCTATCTGGTCTATTGGGAAGGGTTGGAACCATCCGAGGCAGCGGCCGTGATCGGCGTTCAGCCCGGAACCATCCGTCGCTATCTGCACCTCGCCCGCAGTCAACTCCGGAGGCACCTCGATGGATGACGACAGAATCCGCCATGTAGCCCGGGAGGGTTTGCGTCCGATGCTCGGCGAGACCCCGGCGGGGCCCTCCTGGGAGGAACTGGACGGCCGACGTCCCAAGCGTCGGGCCTGGTTGGCCGGAGGAGTCACCGCTTTGCTCGTGCTGACGGGCGTGGCGGCGCTGCCGTTGCTGTTCGGCCAGCAGCCGGGAGCCACCACCACAATTCCGGGCCCGGACTCGACGACAACGGAGCCGGTGACGACAGCCATCCCAACCACTACCGCCGCCCCGACTACCACTGGGGAACCCGGGACCGGCTTGCCGCTGGA
>JAICND010000195.1 GCA_025929005.1 Acidimicrobiia bacterium | reverse complement strand
TTTGCCCTCCCGTTGGAGACAACTGTCGCTCCGGTCTGGGCGGGACCGAAGAGGAGGAGATCGGCGCCTGCTTTGAGGGGGCTATCTGTCGAAAGACCTCCGAAGGCTCCCATGTCGAGAGCGTCGGTGACGATGAGACCATCAAAGCCCAAGCTTTCCCGGATTAGGCCGGTCATCACTTCTCGAGAGGCTGTGGCGGGAGTCGCTCGATCACCGGTGATGGCGGGAAGGCCGTAATGGCCCACCATGACTATTCGTGCCCCGGCTTCGATCCCCGCTCGAAAGGGAGCGAACTCGACCTGCTCGAGACGATCGAGATCGAGGTCGAGAACGGGCAACTCGTAATGAGGGTCAACCGTCGCCTCGCCCTTCCCCGGAAAGTGCTTGAGGGTGGCAGCCACCCCGGCGCCCTGGAGGCCGTGCACCATGGCGGCGGTGAGGCGGGACACCAGGTGGGGATCTTCCCCAAACGAACGGATTCCAAGGGAAGGGTTGTGCGGCCGGCTGGCCACGTCCGCCACCGGGGCATAGTTGAGGTTGATTCCGAGCGCCCGGAGTTCGAGTCCGATTGCCCGTCCAACCCGGTGCGCGAGATCCGAATCTCCCACCGCCCCCATAGCCATGTTGCCGGCGAACGGGGTGGTGGCTGAGCCAGCCCCCAGGAGCTGGCCTCCTTCCTGATCCACGGCGATCAGCAGGCTGCGGCCGGCCGCTTCCTGAAGGTCTGAAGTGAGCTTGCGGGTCTGGCCAGCGGTTTCGATGTTAAGGCTGCGGAACAAGGTGACTCCCGCTACCCATGGTTGCTTGACCAGGTTGGTGGTGGCTTGGTCGAGTTCGGTGCCAGCAAAAGCGACAAGCGCCACTCCGGATTCCGCGACCGGCGGCTGCGGCATATTGGTCAGCCCTTGACCGAGCCTGCCAACAGACCTCTCACGAAGAATCGCTGAAGCGACAGGAACACGATGAGGGGGATCAGCATTGAGACGAACGCCGCAGCCGTAAGGAGGTGAAACGCCTCACCACGGGAACCGACGATTGAAGCCAATTCGATTGTGAGCACGGCTACGTCCGACGACGTACCCAAGAAAACAAGTGCGACGAGGAAGTCGTTCCACACCCAGAGGAATTGGAGGATGGCGAAGGAGGCCAATGCCGGGATCGAAAGGGGGAGGACCAGCCGGGTGAAGGCCGTGAACGGGCTGGCCCCGTCGATGAAGGCGGACTCGAAGATGTCCTTTGGGAGCTGGGAAATGTAGTTGTACAAGAGAAACACGGCTAGTGGGAGCCCAAAACCAGTGTGGGCAAGCCAGATCCCGAGGAAGCTCCCGGTCAGTTCGGTCGACTGGTAGATCTTGAGAAGGGGAACGAGCGCGAGCTGTAACGGAACGACGATGAGAGCGACGATGACGCCGAACATGAGGCTTCGTCCGCGGAACTTGAGCCAAGCGAATCCGTAAGCGGCAAAAGCAGCCAAGGTGATGGGAATCACGACCGAAGGGATCGTGACCATCAGGCTGTTGATTAGAGCGTCGAACAGGCCCCCCGAGCCCAAGACTCGGTTGTAGTTGTCGATCGTCCACTCGCTGGCGAGGGGGTTGAAGAGCGACGTCCACCATCCGGTGGAGCTGCTGTCGACCGATGTCCGGAACGAGTTGACCAGCAGGCCCAAGCTGGGGAGGGTCCACAACGCAACTATCAGGAATACGGCGATGCGGACGAGCCAACCGCCCCGGTCCGAACCCTCAGCGCGCCTGGCGGCTTTAGCGGTCATGCCCCGATCCCCTGGCTGCGGAGGTTGCGGATGTTCACGATCATTATCGGTGTCACCGCGATGAGGAGGATCACCGCCATAGTGGCGGCCTGCCCGAAGTTGCGGAACCGGAACATCTCCTGATACATGCGAAGGGCCACCACCGAGGTATCCAGATTGCCGCCAGTGGTCACGAAGATGATGTCGAACACCTTCAGCACCGCAATAGCAATGGTCGTGTACACCGTGATGATGGAGCCTCTTATCGAGGGGATCGTCACCCGGAAGAACGATTGCAGTTCAGTGGCGCCGTCGATCCGAGCGGCTTCGGTGAGTTCGCGGGGCACGCCCTTGATGGCGGCCGACAAGATAACCATTGCCAACCCGACCTGGAGCCAAATCATGATCGCGATCAAAGCCAGCGTGTTCCAGGGGATGACCTGAAGCCAGGGGATCGGCTCCACCTCCTCCAGCCACCCCAGGTTCACGAAGAAGCCGCCTACCGCCACCCAGATGGCATTGAGTAGCCCGATCTGAGATTGTCCCGGCGGCTTCCAGGCGTAGATGAACTTCCAAATCACGGCGGCTCCGACGAACGAAACCGCGAGTGGCAAGAAGACGAAGGATTTGGCAAGGGACTCGCGTCGTACTCGGTCGACCAGGGCCGAGAAAGCCAGCCCGATCGCGACCGACGCCGCCGGGGCGATCAAGAGCCAGACGAGGTTGTTTCGGAGGGCCAGCAGCACTTCTTCGTTGGTGAAGGCCTGCTCGTAGTTGTAGAAGGCGCCCTGTCCCTCCGGGATTGAGGCGAAGCTCTCCGCCACCGTCCCGACGACGGGGTACACCAGATAGAGGCCAACGACGGCCACTGCCGGTAGTACGAACAAGTAGGGGCGCAGGAGATTGGTGGCTCGGGCCGGGAGGGACTCGATGAGGGTATTCCCAGCGTAAAACAGAGCCCAGATCCCGCCGATACCAAGGGTGATGGCGATGACTGCCTGACCGATCTTGGAAAGAGTGGGACCAAGGCTTGAGAAGACATTCGGGTCCCGTAGCAGCCGGATGCCCAACCAAAGCGACACCGTCACAGCGACCACGATGATCAGAGCTCGGATGACCCTCAGGCCCACCGCTGGCGGCCTCATCGGCTCCGCTGCTTGTGCCAAGCCGTCCTCCTCCTCCGCGTGAAAAAAAGGTCCCGGGTGTTGCCACCCGGGACCTTACTCACCTCACTCGTCAGCTGGCCGGCCAGCTGTCTTCGATTGCCTGGAAGATTTCCTCCGTTCCTTCGCCGTTGGCGGCGACCCAGTCGACCATTCCGCTCCAGAACGTCCCGTTGCCGACTGCGGCCGGCATTGAGTCGCTGGCGTCGAAGCCCACAACAGTGGCCTCCGCCACCATCACCGAGAGCTCGTCGTTCGGATAGACGTAGGAGTCAGCCGAGACGGTTGTCAGAGGAGAGAGGAATCCGCCCCTCTCGATCCAACCCGCGGCCCCCTCAGGAGTGGCCAGCCACTCCAGCAGTGCCCGCACTTCATCGCGGTCGTTGAACTGCACGAACATGTCGGCGCCGCCCAGAACGGGCCTGCCGAACTCCTCGTCGATCGGCGGGAAGTAGAAGAACCCGACATCCTCTCCGGGCACGATCGGCCACTCAGAGGCCGGCAGGGTTGGATCGTCGGCTATGGCGTCACGGTTGGCACCCCAGAACCCACCGATCCAGGCTGCCTGCTTCTGCATCCAGCACTGCGGTCCACCCTCGGCGAACATCGGATCCTGGGTCTCACCGATCCAGGTGGCATTGATGTAGGTGTTGCCACCGTATGCGTAGTCCGGCGTGAACCAGATTTGATGCATAAGGTCCGCAGCATTGAGGACTGCCGGATCGTTGAATGGGATCTCGTGGGCTCGCCACGCATCGTAAGTCTCGACCGGGGCCGTGCGCAGCAGGATGTCCTCTATCCAGTCGGTCGCCACCCAGCCATCGGCTTCCTGGCTCTCGATCGAGATGCACCAGGGGTTGGTGCCATCGGCCACGATCTGATCGCTGAGAGCGATCAGTTCGTCCCAGGTTGTGGGGACCGAGTACCCGGCATCGGCGAACGCCTGAATGGGATACCACACGATCGACTTCACATCGGCCTTGTAGTAGACGCCGTACAGGTCCCCGTTATGGGAACCGAGCTCGTAGAAGACAGGCAATATCTCCGCCTGCAGCTTCTCGGTGTTGTACCAGTCACTTAGGTTGATAAGCGAGCCGGCGTCGGCGTACTGCTGCATCTTCCCGGGTTGGGCGATCTGAGCCAGGTCGGGGGCGTTGCCGCCATCGACTGCCACCTGAAGGGCGGTCTCATAATCGGGCGTTGGCTGGAAGTTCACTGTGATGCCGGTGGCTTCAGTGAATGGCTCCAGGGTGTACGTGAAGTTGGACGCCTCCGAGGATTCCGGCAGCCATTGCGCCCAAACCTCAACAGTGGTGCCTTCAAACTCCCCGGCCAGAGCCCGGTCGAGATGCTCGTAACCTGTCGATTCGCCCGGTTC
>JAICND010000209.1 GCA_025929005.1 Acidimicrobiia bacterium | reverse complement strand
GGCTACGACCTCCTTTACACCTGGGATCACTTCTTCCCGCTCTACGGGGGTCGTAACGGAACCCATTTCGAGTGCTGGAGCATGCTCGCCGCCTGGGCGGAACAAACCCAGACGATCGAACTGGGCGCACTGGTCACCTGCAACTCGTATCGCAACCCGGATCTGCTGGCAGATATGGCCCGCACGGTGGATCACATCTCCGGCGGTCGCCTGGTGTTCGGAATCGGTTCCGGTTGGTTCCGCCATGACTACGAGCAATATGGATACGAGTTCGGAACCGCTCCCTCGCGTCTGGCCGATCTGGGCCGGTCCCTCCCCCGCATCGTCGCTCGGTGGGACAAGCTCAATCCGCCTCCGATCCGCCGTCCCCCGATCCTGATCGCCGGGGTCGGGGAACAAGTCACTCTGAGATTGGTCGCCCGTTATGCCGACGGTTGGCATGCCGCCTTCCCAGAGGACCCCGCGGAGTTGGAGCCTAAGGTCGCCGCGTTGCTCAAGTGGTGTGACCGCCATGATCGCGACCCCGGGTCAATCGAATGGGGCTTGGGAGTCCAGCCAAACGACCTCGAGCGGTTCTTGACTGAAGACGTCTCCACCTACGTCCAGATGGGTTTCACCCAGTTCACGCTCGGATTCAACGGTCCTCAATGGAGTGTCGGCGCCGGCGCCGCCTGGCTGGCCTGGCGGGACCGGGTCAACCAGTCAGCCTCCGGATGATGGTTCAATGGGACCCGTTGCGCCCGTAGCTCAGGGGATAGAGCGCCGCCGTCCTAAGGCGGGCGTCGGGGGTTCGAATCCCTCCGGGCGCACAAGGCTTACCGCCCAATGATTTCGCGCAGCCCCCATGAGTGGATAACGTGGCTCAAAGCGCCTTCGTGTCGGCGTGAGGAGTTTGGTTCGTTGGGCTGACTTCAAGCGTCGGCTGATTGGAAGGCCACTGGCTTCAGACCAGGCAGAGCATCAACTGCTGCCGAAGACCCTGGCCCTTCCTGTCTTTGCATCCGACCCGCTGTCTTCCGTCGCTTACGCGACTGAGGAAGCCATGCTCGTATTGGCCCTGGCCGGCGCTGGTGCGTTCGTTTTCCTCACCCCAATCTCGATTGCCATTGCAACGCTGTTGGCGGTGGTAGTGGTCAGCTATCGCCAAACGATCAAGGCGTACCCGAGCGGCGGGGGCGCTTTCATCGTGGCCAACGAGAACCTCGGCCTCGGGGCCGGGGTAATCGCAGCCGCCGCCCTGCTCACCGACTACACGCTCACCGTGGCGGTCTCGGTTACGGCCGGAGTCGCGGCCATCACGTCTGCATACCCGGGGTTGTTGGATAACCGTGTCGCCATGGCCATTGGATTCGTGATCCTGGTGACCGTCGTAAACCTGCGTGGAGCGAAAGAGTCCTCCATTCTCTTCGCAATTCCCACATATGCCTTCGTGGCCACCGTGTTCACCATGATTGTGGTGGGTTTCGTTGAGTGCCTCGATGGGGAGTGCCCGCAAGCCATATCGGCGCAGGTCGACCTGGAACCCATCACTGCGATCGGTGCCCTCGTGATACTCCGAGCGTTCGCTTCCGGATCGACCGCTCTCACCGGTGTAGAGGCTGTCGCCGACGGAGTCCAGGCGTTCCGCCCCCCCAAGGCCAGGAACGCCGCGGCAACGCTCGGAATCATGGGAATCATCTCGATCACCATGTTTCTGGGGATCTCAACCCTGGCCAGGCTGTTTGGCGTTCGAATTTCCGAGGAGACGGTTGACACCTACGGGACGGTGATCTCCCAGATCGGGCGGGCGGCATTCAACGAGGGGATCGGGTTCTGGCTCCTTCAGGTCTTCACCGCCGGCATCCTGTTGTTGGCTGCCAACACCGCCTATCAGGACTTCCCTCGGCTGTCGGCGATTCTCGCCCGCCACAAACTGATGCCGCGTCAATTCCGCAACTTGGGCGACCGCCTCGTCTTCTCAAATGGTGTCCTAGTACTTGCAACCATCGCCAGCCTTCTCATCTGGGTGTTCGATGCTCAGGTTTCCAGGCTGATCCAGCTTTACGTCGTAGGCGTGTTTCTCAGCTTCACCCTCAGTCAAAGTGGAATGGTGCGCCGTTGGATCCGGATGAAGGGACCGGGTTGGCGCCGAGGAGCGGTGATCCAGGCCATCGGGGCCTCGGTCACCGGGGTCGTGCTGATCGTGATCGCCAGCGTCAAGTTCGTGCATGGAGCCTGGATCGTGATAATCGCCATCGCCCTCCTATCGGTCGGCATGCTCAGCATCCGCCGGCACTACCTGGGCGTCGCCGATCGCCTTCGCCTGGCGGCAGAACCACCCCCACCCACCAGCAATCGGGCCATCGTCCTGGCCAGCCATACGGGTCGAGCCACACAACGAGCCATCGAATACGCCGAAATGGTCCGGCCCCAGGACATCACGGTGGTTCACGTGCGAGAACCTGGTGACGAGGACCTGCTCGACACCTGGGACCGGCTGTACCCGCAGCATCCCCTCAAGCTGCTCGAAAGCGACCAGGGCCGACCGTTCCGGAGATTGCGCGACTACATCGAAGAGCAAGTCGACCTCAATCCTGACGCATTTGTCACCGTGATCATCCCCGAACTGGTGCGCAGGCGGCGCCTTGGCTCGCTCGTAACCCATCCCCATGGCCTGGTGGTGAAGCTCCTGTTGTTGTTCGTACCCAGGGTGGTGGTCACCGACCTCACTTATCACCGGCCCAGGGTGCGTCGGCGAGACGAAATCGCCGATCCTGATCACATCACCAGTCAGCAGGTCGTGGTCCTCGCTGCCGATATGACCATCCCGGTGCGGCGGGCAATGGCTTACGTTGAAATGCTCGGCGCCGAAGAGGTAGTGGCCGCCCACCTCAACACCGACGAAGAGCAAAGGGACCGAATGCTGCGAAGTTGGGACCCCGAGCTGGGACCGCTGACCATCCTAGAGAGCCCGTATCGGGGAGTGACCAGACCCCTGCTGCGGTATGTGCGACGCCTACGGCGCGACGCCCCCGATGGCACCCTCATTCATGTTGTGATCCCCGAGTTCGTGGTGCCCGGATTCTGGAGCCAGATCCTTCACAACCAGACCGCCTTTGCCATCAAAGCGACGTTCATTTTCGAACCCGGTGTCGCCGTGACTTCAGTGCCATGGCACCTGGCGACTATGGAGACCGAAGACGAACTCAACGCAACCCTGGGCTGATGTTCCCCGGTCGGGACTGTCCCGGTTGGGATAACCTGGCCGCCGCCCCCATGTCCACCCCCTACTTCGAACCTCTCTCGCATCTCGACGCTTCGTTTCTGGCGCTGGAGACCCCCACCACCCACATGCATGTGGCCGGGGTGGCGATCTTTGAGGCGGGCCCGCTGCAACGACCCGAAGGTGGGATCGACATCGAAAGGATCAAGGCCCATATCCACGGCAAGCTGCAATACATCCCGCGTTATCGCCAGCGTCTGGCCTTCGTCCCCGCTATCAACCGCCCGGTCTGGGTCGACGACGACCATTTCAACTTCGACTACCACGTTCGTCACACCAGCCTTCCCCGTCCCGGACGCGACCAACAGCTCAAGCTGCTAGCGGGGCGAATCGTGAGCCAGCAGCTCGACCGGGCCAAACCACTATGGGAGCTGTGGGTGGTTGAGGGGCTCGAGCAGGACCGCTTCGCAGTGATCGCCAAGATCCACCATTGCATGATCGATGGCGTCTCGGGCGTGGACCTCAGCACCATCCTCCTCAATGTCATTCCAACGGAAACCGTCGAAGAGGCACCCGCCTGGACTCCCCGACCCGTGCCCAACAACAGCCAGCTTGTTGTGGCGGAGGCAGCCCGGGTCGCCCGCCGCACCCTTGACACCCTGACCAACCTGCCGACGATGCGAACTCGCAGCCGCGAGATGGCCAAGAGCATGGGAGATCGGGCAGTGGCTGCGTACGAATCGCTGCGGTCGGGCTGGTTGACCACAGCCTCCCGGACTCCCCTCAACCCAGACCTCGGACCCAACCGCCGGTTCGATTGGACCGAGACGACCCTCGAAGACGTGAAGGTGATCAAGCGGTCACTGGGAGGTTCGGTCAATGACGTCGTCCTCGCCATCGTGGCGGGGGC
>JAICND010000122.1 GCA_025929005.1 Acidimicrobiia bacterium | reverse complement strand
GGGGAGACGGTCCAGGTGGCCGATGGATCCGGGCTGGTGGTCGAGCTGCCGTTCGTATGAGCGCGCCCTGGTGGCAGACGGGTGTCATCTATCAGATCTATCCGCGCAGCTTCGCCGACAGCAATGGCGATGGGATAGGAGATCTGCGAGGCATCACCCTCCGGCTTGATTACCTGTCCGATGTCCTGGGAGTTGATGCGATCTGGCTGTCACCGTTCTACCCGTCTCCCCAGGATGACTTTGGATATGACGTCGCGGACTACATCGACGTGGATCCCATCTACGGGACCCTCCGTGACTTCGATCAGTTGGTCGAGCAGGCCCATCGGCGCGGGCTCAAGGTGATCGTCGACTACGTGATCAACCACACGTCGGATCGTCATCCGTGGTTCCTTGAGTCAAGTCGGGTCAAGGACAGCAGGAGACGGGACTGGTACGTGTGGCGAGACCAACCCAACAATTGGGTTTCCGTGTTTGGTGGGTCCGCCTGGGAGCCACATCCCTCGGGTCAGTTCTACCTGCACTCGTTTCTCGCTTCCCAACCGGATCTCAACTGGCGGAACCCCGAGGTGGAGGCGGCCATGCTCGACGTTCTTCGCTTCTGGATGGAGCGGGGGGTGGATGGCTTTCGAATAGATGTCGCCCACTTTGCAATGAAAGACCCTTTGCTGCGCGACAACCCGATGAAATCCACGTTGCCGAGTGACGCTTACAAGCTCAACTCCGAGTACGCGGCGATGGAACACGTTTACGACAAGGCGCACCCCGACATCCATGCCCTTTTCCGGCGTCTACGCCGTACTTTGGACCGGTACCCCGATCGTTTCAGCGTGGGCGAGATACACGAGTACAACTGGCAACAGTGGGCGGCCTTCTATGGCCAGGGGGACGAATTACACATGCCTTTCAACTTCGCGCTGTTGCCAGCCGGCATCGACCCTGTCCGCATCAGGGCGGCGATTATCGGCATGGAGTCGGTCCTTCCTGCTGGTGGGTGGCCCAACTGGGTTGCGGGCAACCACGATGAGCCCCGGATCGCATCCCGCCTTGGCAAGCCGCAGGCGCAGGCTATGGCGATGATCCTCCTCTCGCTACGCGGCACGCCCACCCTGTACTACGGCGATGAGATCGGAATGGAACAACTGGAGATCCCCCCAGAGCGTCAAAAAGACCAATGGGGGCGTCGGAAGCCAGGCTTTGGTAGGGATGGATGTCGCACCCCCATGCAATGGTCGCCAGCTCACCACGCTGGCTTCACGACCGGATCGCAGAGTTGGTTGCCGGTTCATCCGGATCACACGGCCTGCAACGTGGAGCTGCAACGAGGAGACGCCCACTCCCTCCTCGAGCTTTATCGGCGGCTCCTGCGCGTCCGCAAAGCGGCACCCGCCCTCACGATGGGGTCGATCGAAGTTCTGGACAGCCCCCCGGAGGTTCTTTCCTTCCGACGGAGCCTGGGCGGATCAATCAGCTTTGAGACCAGGGCAAATCTGTCAGCCGAGGCGACCGTGATTGAGCCCGGTGGACGGATTGCAGTGGCGACTAGCGGCGAACGGGAAGGTCAACAATTCGACGGATATTTGGAGGCCTGGGAAGCCGTCTTGGTAGAGGCCTAGGTTCGGCTCCTAGCATTCCCGGATGCTCGACAGGATCGTGACCGCCACCCGGGACCGGGTAGCCGATTTGCGTCTGCGGCGGGCAGCCGTCATGGAACGAGCGGAACTCGCCAGCGATCCCCCCTCTTTCGAAGAGGCTTTAAGCGGGCCGGGTCTCAAAGTCATTGCCGAGGTCAAGCGCCGCTCGCCGTCACGGGGAGAGCTGGCGCCTTCTCTTGATCCGGCACGCCAGGCCGCTGCGTACGCCCGGGGCGGGGCGGCCGCCCTGTCGGTGTTGACCGAGCCCCAATTCTTTGCAGCACACTCCGATGACCTGGGGACCGCTCGAGATGCCAGCGGGCTGGCCGTGCTTCGCAAGGACTTCGTTGTCGAGTCGATCCAGGTGTGGGAGTCCAGGGCCATCGGGGCCTCGGCCGTCCTCCTCATCGCGGCGGTACTGACGCCCAAGGAGCTAGGAGTTTTGTTGTCCGACGCCGCAAGGGCCGGACTGGCGGCCCTTGTGGAAGTCCACGACCGCGAGGAGGCGCGGATCGCCCTCGACGCCGGGGCGCGCATCATCGGAGTCAATAACCGCAACCTTTCCAGCTTCGAGGTCAACCTGGAGACGGCAGAGCTGGTCGCCTCTGAGTTGGTGGGAGCGCACTTGACCGTGGCGGAGTCGGGGATTTGGACGAGAGAGGATGCGCGGCGAATGGCGACTGCCGGATACTCGGCAATCCTGGTCGGCGAAGCGCTCGTGAAGAGCGCCGATCCGGCGGCTCTGATCGCCGAACTACTTTCGTGACCTGGGTCAAGGTCTGCGGGCTCAGCAGGGTTGAAGACGTCGAAGCGGCAGTCTCGGCGGGCGCCGATGCCCTGGGTTTTGTGCTGGTGCCCGAGTCACCGCGAGCCATCACCATCGATCAGGCCGCCGAACTGGGCCACGGAACCGAAGCACTCAGGATCATCCTCACCCGCGACCTGCTCCCCGAGGACCTGGTGGCGACGGCGCTCGCCACCGGAGCTGATGGTGTCCAGCCATACGGAATTCACTCTGAGACCGCAGCAGAAGCCGCCATGGAGGCGGGCTTGATGGTGCTACGCCCTGTGCCGGTTGCAGGTCCGATCGCAATGGACGATGTGCCTCCGGATCAGATGCCCTTGCTGGACAGCGGCAATCCGTACCGGCTGGGAGGCAGCGGGATGGCTTTCGACTACTCCTGGCTGCCACCGGGAGATCGGCCGTTCGTGCTGGCCGGGGGGCTCCGACCGGACACCGTAGCCGGTGCCATTCGGCAAACGCGCGCATGGGGGGTGGATGCCTCCTCGGGTCTCGAAGTGGCGCCAGGGCGCAAGGACCCCGATTTGATTCGCCGATTCGTCGCCGAGGCGCGTCGGGTGTGATTCCGCGACGGCTCGATCGACCCGACGAAGCTGGGCGTTTCGGAGAGTTTGGGGGCCGGTTTGCCCCCGAGACCTTGATGCCGGCGTTGGCGGAGCTTGAAAGAGAGTTCGAGTCGGCCTGGTCCGATCCCGACTTCAGAGCCGAGCTCAACCGTTGGCTCTCCAGCTTCGTGGGGCGGCCGACGCCGCTCCAGGAGGCCCGCCGTCTATCTAAGCAACTCGGGGTTCGAATCCTGCTGAAACGGGAGGATCTCGCCCACACCGGAGCCCACAAGATCAACAACGCTGTTGGTCAGGCGCTGCTGGCTCACCGTATGGGAAAGCCGCGGGTTATTGCCGAAACAGGGGCAGGACAACACGGCGTTGCTGCCGCGACCGCCGCCGCCGCTCTCGGTCTTGAGTGTTCTGTCTACATGGGTGTCGTCGACATCGAACGTCAGGCGCTCAACGTTCAGAGAATGGAACTGCTGGGAACCGAAGTCGTTCCGGTGGCTGCTGGAGCCGGCACTCTTAAAGATGCCGTCAGTGAGGCGATGCGCGATTGGGTTAGGACCGTGGAGCGGACCCACTACATCATCGGGTCGGTGGTCGGGCCACATCCGTTTCCATGGATGGTGCGGGAGCTACAGAGGGTCATCGGCGAGGAGTGCATCGACCAACTCGGAGGAGAGATGCCCGATCTGGTGGTCGCATCGGTTGGTGGTGGATCCAACTCGATGGGGATCTTTTACCCGTTCGCCGGTGGTGAGGTCGAGCTGGTTGGTGTTGAAGCCGCCGGCGAAGGCATCGATAGCGGCCGTCATGGTGCGTCGATCTCGGCCGGCCGACCTGGCGTCTTGCACGGCACCCGGACCTACTTGCTCCAGGATGCCGACGGCCAGGTGCAGGAGGCTCACTCGATTTCGGCAGGCCTCGACTACCCCGGCGTCGGTCCTGAGCACGCCTATTTCAACGACTCGGGCCTGGCAACCTATGACAGCGCTTCGGATCTGGAGGCGCTGGCCGCCGTCGACCTCTTGGCCCACACCGAGGGCATCATCCCTGCTCTCGAGTCGGCCCATGCCATCGCCTGGGTCTCTCGCAATGCCAGCCGACTCGCCGGCAAGACCGTACTGTTAAATCTCTCGGGCCGCGGGGACAAGGATCTGCAGACCATCGCCGGCAGGAGACAATGACCCCCATCCGGGAAATGTTCGCAACCCTGGAGCGGGCGGCCCTACTTCCGTATTTAACGGCCGGCTTGCCGACCCCGGCAGACTCGATCGACCTCTTCCGGGCGATGGTGGACGCTGGCGCCGACGCCTTTGAGGTGGGGATTCCCTATTCGGACCCCTTGATGGACGGGCCGGTGATCATGCGAGCGAGTGAAGTCGCTCTGGCGGCGGGGACCGATGCCACCCGGGCTTGGGCCGTGCTGGAGCAGGTAGCGGGGTTGGGAAAACCAACTCTTGCCATGACGTACGCAAACCCTGTGATGCAAGCCGGGTGGGAGGCGTATTGCCGGCGCTTGTCCGGGGTGGGGGCGGCTGGGATCATCATTCCCGACCTGCCCCTGGAGGAGGCCGGGCCCCTGCTCGAGGCCGGGATCGCTGCCGGGGTCGGGGTAGTCCTCTTCGTATCGCCCACGACGGATCCGGATCGACTGAGGAGAGTGGCACAGGCGGATCCCGAATTCATCTACGGCGTCTCCGATCTCGGGGTAACCGGGGAACGCCAGGCTGTGAGCGAACATGTCGTCGGCCTGTCGGCACGAGTCAGGGCTGTAACCGAGGTGCCATTGGTACTCGGGGTGGGTATATCAACTCCCGAGCAAGTGCAAGCCGTTCGTCAACTGGCCGACGGTGTCATCGTCGGGACCGCGCTGGTCAGACGGGTCTTGGAGGCCACCAACGCGCAGGAAGCCGCTCGTGCCTTATTCGATGCGGTGCGCGACCTTCGCACGGCGCTCGAATAACTCACGTCTCACGTCTCCCCTTCGCGCCCTTAAAAGAGTGCAACGGCCACCGTCATCGCCCGTCATCCTGAGCCAGGGAGTGGGGGAGTGGGGGGATGCGGCAAAGGATGGAGGCTCGAGTGGCCGTTGCGATCAGAACAGTAACTATCTAGTTCTCCGGCCCGAGGCATTGTTTTGTCCCCCGCTCGGGTGCCGGAGGCGGGACTCGAACCCGCACGCGGTTTCCCGCAATGGATTTTGAGTCCATCTCGGCTGCCAATTTCGACACTCCGGCGTACCAGTCGAGTTTAGGGAGAGCCAGCTAGAGACCCCGGCTACCTTTGACCCCGTGAAGAAAGCGGAGGCGAAGGTCTTCGAGATCAACGATCATCTGGCACGGTTGGCAGCTGAGCAGGCAGCCGCCCAAGCCGAGCTATCGGCGTTGCGCTTGATCGATGACGACGCTCAACGCGACGCCGCTCTCGGTTATCACCGGCTCGAAGCCTCGTTGACGCGGGCGGATGTGCGGCGCTTTGAACGGGTCCTCGAGGAGATCGATCGCCGGAGAGCAGAGTTGCTCGAGCGGCGCCAGC
>JAICND010000352.1 GCA_025929005.1 Acidimicrobiia bacterium | reverse complement strand
CGAGGCGCCAGTCTCGGTGGCTACGGGACTGCAACGGGTAGGACGGTCGGGTCATCAGGTGGGCGGGGAGAGCCGGGCGAGGTTCTTTCCAAAATTCCGGGGCGATCTCCTGGCCGCGACCGTGATAGCCCGCCAGATGAGCGACGGTGAGATCGAGACAACCTCCATCCCCCGCAACCCCCTCGACGTGCTCAGCCAGCAACTCGTGGCGGCCGCTGCTCTCGAACCAACCACGACCGATGCGCTCTTCAATCTGGTGCGACGAGCAGCCCCCTATCGCGACCTTGGCCGGGACGTGTTCGATGCCACCCTCGACATGCTCGCCGGCCGATACCCCTCAGAGCTCTTCGCTGAATTGCGACCACGTCTCAACTGGGACCGTGTCACCGGCGACCTCTCTGCCCGCCCGGGTGCCCGGCAGCTGGTGATCGCCAATGCCGGCACCATCCCCGATCGCGGGCTCTACCGGGTGGTGCTTGCAGATGGCAGCCGGGTGGGAGAGCTCGACGAAGAGATGGTCTACGAGTCGCGGGTGGGCGACGTGTTCGTGCTGGGGGCCAGCACCTGGCGGATAGCCGAGATCGGTCACGACACCGTAGAGGTGTTACCTGCCCCCGGGGAGACCGCCGCCCGCACTCCCTTTTGGAAAGGCGACACCCTCGGACGGCCCTACGCCACGGGTAGCCGCATCGGTCGCTTTGTCCGCGAGATCCAGGCCATGGATTCGGCGGCCGCCGCCGACCGGCTCGCCACCGACTACCACCTCGACCCGCTGGCGGTTCGCAACCTGGCTGCCTATCTGGAAGATCAGGCCGAGTCGGGGTCGCCCCTCCCCACCGATCAGACATTGGTGGTCGAGAGATTCCGGGACGAGATCGGCGACTATCGGGTTGTTCTGCTCTCTCCTTTCGGGGCCCGGGTCCACGCCCCCTGGGCGATGGCACTGACCCAAAAGTTCAGAAGCCGTTATGGCGCCGATGTCGATGTTGTCTGGGCCGACGACGGGATCAGCTTCCGGTTCCCCGATTCCGACGAGGTTCCCGGAGCCGCCGATCTGGCGATCGATCCTGAGGACCTTCGCCCGCTGCTCGAGGAACATGTGGCCGACACGGCACTGTTCGGAGCTAGGTTTCGGGAGGCGGCGGGCCGTGCCCTCATGCTTCCCCGCCGCCGTCCCGGGACCCGCACCCCGCTCTGGCAACAGCGCCGCAAAGCCGCAGATCTGCTTCGGGTGGCGCGTCAGTTCCCTTCGTTCCCATTGGTGCTCGAGGTCTACCGGGAGATCCTTACCGACGACTTCGACCTGGCCGGCCTCCATCTGCTACTCACCAACATCAGATCGCGTCGGGTCCGGCTGGCCGAAGTCGATACCGGTTCGCCCTCGCCGTTCGCCTCGTCCCTGCTCTTTGCGTTCGTGGCAGCCTTTCTCTACGAGTCCGACACTCCAATGGCGGAGCGTCGGGCCGCTGCCCTGAGTGTCGATCGCGACCTCTTACGAAGCCTGCTCGGCGAAGGCGAGCTATCGGAGTTGATCTCGGCGGAGACTGTGGCCGCGGTAGAACTCGAACTCCAGCATCTGACGGTCGAGCGGCGAGCACGGACCGTAGACGCCCTGGCCGATCTTCTCCGCACACTGGGGCCACTCTCCACCTCAGATCTCGAGGTCCGGTCCGAGAACCTCGAAGTGATGGGAGCGATCGACGACCTCGTCGCCAGCCACCGCGTGGTCGGTGTGCGAGTCGGCGGTCGGGATGTGTGGGCGGCCATCGAGGACGCGGCCCGCCTGCGCGACGCCCTGGGGGTGCAGCCGCCAGCCGGAGTGCCGTTCGTTTTCCTCGAGCCGGTGGTCGACCCGTTGGGCGATATGGTCGGTCGGTACGCCCGCACCCATGGGCCCTTTACGACCGCTGAAGTCGCCAGGGCTTTGGCCCTTCCCACCGGGGTGGTCGAGACAGCCTTGCGCCAACTTGAACAAGCAGGACGGATTGGCAGGGGGACGTTTCGGACCGGCGCCGAACGCGATTGGGTGGATCTCGAGGTCCTCCGACGACTAAAGCGCCGCACCCTCGCCGGGCTCCGCCGCGAGATCGAGCCGGTGGAACCCGCTGCCCTGGGCAGGCTCCTCCCCCGTTGGCAGGGACTGGGTCCCGAGCCCCGCCGAGGCAGACCGGCCCTCACCGACGCCGTTCGCCGCCTCCAGGGTGCCGAGATCGCCGCCTCGGTCCTCCTCCGCGACGTGCTGCCTCTACGAGTCAACGAACCCGATCCGCTCCTGGATCAGCTCATGCTGGAAGGCGAGCTGGTGTGGGCCGGACGCGGAACCCTGGGCGGCCGGGACGGCAAACTCGCCCTCTACTTCCGTGACCAGTTGCCTTTGCTCTGGCAGCCACCGGTCGACCACGACCTCGACCGCGGCCTGCATCAAAGTCTCCGTTCGCACCTGATCGGAAGAGGAGCTTCATTCTTCGAGGAGCTCTACGCCGCCGCCGGAGGGGGCGACCCCCTGGTCGTCCTTGATGCCCTCTGGGACCTCGTGTGGGCAGGTGAAGTCACCAACGACACCCTCGCCCCACTGCGCGCGTTGCTGAGCGGACGCATCCGCCAGCAATCCCCCCGACCAGGTTTGCGATCGGGCTTTCCTGCCCATAGCGCCGGCCGCTGGTCGCTTCTGTCGATGCCCGAAGTTGCCGCCACTGCCCGGGCCACCGCAGTGGTGGAACAACTCCTCGACCGTCACGGCATCCTCACCAGGGCTGGGGTCGCCTCCGAAGGGATTCCAGGAGGCTTTGCCGCTCTCTAT
>JAICND010000256.1 GCA_025929005.1 Acidimicrobiia bacterium | reverse complement strand
TCCTTGTCGTAGTTGATGCAGACATCACCGAAGTCGATCGGGGTGACGCGCTGTTCCGAATCGAGTTGAAGTTCGGCCGGTACCTGATCGAGGAGGGGACTCGTGTGCGCTTCGAAGATGCCAGCCTCGAGACCCCTGGTGAGGAACGTGTCGTCGATTCCGAAGAGAACGTCGGCCAGGGGGTTGTCCTTGGTGAGGACGGCCTGATTAGTCATGGCGCCTGCATCACCAGCCCGCAGCACCTCGACCTTCACCCCTGTCTCGGCGGTGAACGCCGCGAAGGTCTCCTCGGTGACGGCGTCGGCGAAGGAGTCGTGGGTCATCAGGGTGAGGGTCCCACCGGTGGCGCCATCGTTTCCGCAGGCGCAGATCAACAACACCAAGAGGGCGATAAAGCGGCGCATGTCTCAGGTCCTTTCTGGGAGGAGCCCTGAGGTCCGTGGCAGCTCCCTGCGCCGGCATTACCCGGATCAGGTTCCTACGGTCGGAGGCGGCAAGCCTCCCTCTCAGCCCGGTCCGCCGGGCTCCCGTGTACGAGGTTAAGGATAGGCCCAACCGCGCTTTTATGACCCAGACCCGTCGTAAAACGACGGGTCTGGGTCGCTAAAGCGGGGAAAGGGGGGTTCTCAGACCGGTGGCGGGGAGATCACCAGGACCGTGTTGTGACCTCCGAATCCGAACGAGCTCGACACCACCGGTCCCGGCTTCCAGGGAGTCGGCTCAAGGACCAGGTTGGTCAATGGGATCTCGGGGTCGACCGCAACCGTTCCGATGTTGGCGGGGAGCTCCTCATTGGTTATGGCGAGCACGCTGGCGGCCGCCTCGATGGCGCCGCTGGCGCCAAGTGCATGACCGGTAGCCCCTTTGATCGACGAGAGGGGTGGCTGGCGGTCACCAAAGACCCGGGCGAAGACCCCACCTTCGGTTCGATCATTCAATTCGGTACCGGTGCCGTGGGCGTTGACATAAGCCACCTCTTCCGGTTCGATCCCGGCGTCTTCCAAAGCCAGACGCACGGCGCGTTCGGCGCCGGCGCCTTCGGGGTGAGGGGCGGTGACGTGATAGGCGTCGGCAGTGGAAGCGGCTCCCGCCAACTCGGCCAGGATGGTGGCTCCCCGCTCGCGCGCCATCTCCATCTCTTCGAGGAGGAGGATGGCGGCCCCTTCTCCGAGGACCATCCCGTCGCGATCGGCCGAGAAGGGTCGAGCGGTGAGGGTCGGTGACAATGCCCGCGCTGCGGCGAACCCGGCCTCGGTGGGCTTGCGGATGCCGGCTTCGGATCCACCCGCCATGGCGGCGTCGGCATATCCCCACTGGATCGCTCGCATGGCGTCGGAGATGGCCTGGGCACCGGCCGCGCATGCCACCACCTGGGTGGTCGTGGGTCCTCCGAATCCGTACTTGATCGATATGGCGGCACCGGCGGCGTTGCACATCATCATCGGAATCAACAAGGGAGACACCCGGCCATCGTCCTGGTAGGCGCCGAAGATGAGTTCTTCCAGAGAGAAGAGGCCACCGATCCCGGTCGCGACCGACACGGCCACCCGATTGGGGTCGGCGGTGAGGGTCCCTGCCTGGGTGATTGCCTCGTCGGCGGCGACCAGGGCGAACTGGGTGAAACGATCGAGCCGGCGATGCTCACGGAGCGGAATCCAGGGTTCGGGGTCCCAGTCCTTGACGTCGTGGTGACCTGCGCCGGGATCGACCGCCAGACCCTTCCAGAAATCGGCCGCGCCGACACCGGGCCCGGCCAAGACCCCGACTCCGGTGATGGCGACCCGGCGCTTGTTCATTCCTCCATTTTGGTGGCTTCGTTGATCTTTTGTTGAAGGCGGCGCATGCCAGCCAGCCATCGGTCGGGGTCTGCCACTTTGTTGGCGAGATACTCGCCCACTTCGGGATGGGGGAGGATCAGGAACGACTCCCGGGCGAGGCCATCAACCACGACGGAAGCCACCTGTTCGGGGGTGAGAGCGGTAGCGCGCAACAGGTTTGCCACGGGTCCAGACTCTTCCAGCATCCTGGTCTCCACTCCCTGGGGGCAGAGACAGGAGACTCTGATGCCGGCGTCGCCATGGGTGATGGCCAGCCACTCGGCAAAGGCGACCACCGCGTGTTTGGTGACCGTGTACTGAGCCGCGCCGATGTTGGTGAGAAGACCGGCAGCTGAGGCTGTGGCGAGGAAGTAACCCGAGCCGCGGGACAGCCAGGCGGGAAGAAGGTGGCGGGTGGCGTAGACATGGGAGAAGAAGTTGACCCTCCACATGCGATCCCAGTCCTCGTCGGGACTCTGCTCGGATCCGGCGAAGGCGATTCCGGCGTTGGCGCAGAAGAGGTCGATCGGTCCGTAGCGGTCCTGGGTTGTCTCGATCAGACGGACCACGTCCGACTCAGTACTGACGTCGGTCTCGATCGCCAACCCGCCGACCTCGGCGGCCACCCTTCCGGCTGCCCGGGTGTCGAGATCGGCCACCACGACGGCTGCCGCTCCTTCGGCGGCAAACCTGCGGGCCAGGGCCGCCCCGATCCCGTTGCCACCACCGGTGACGACCACAACCTTTCCGGAAACCTCCATTCCGGCTTTTTATCACCTGGACCCATCGAAAAACGATGGGTCCAGGTGATAAAAGCGAAGAAAGGGGCGGTTCTAGGTCAAATTGGAGACGGCCAGGTCGTCGACCGGGGCCAGGACCGCCTCAAGCATTGCCGAAGCGGAGGGAAGGAGTTGACGGCAGTAGAACCTCGCCAGACCGACCCGTGATCCCAAGAACACCTCGTCTCCCTCACCCTTGGCCAGGAGTTCCGAGGCCGCGATCGCCGAGCGCAGGTGAAACCACCCCCCCAGGACCGTCCCGAACATCCTGAGATAGGGGGTTGCCCCCGCCAGGGCGTCGTTGGGATCTCGACCGAGCGAGTCGAGTAGACCCCGGGTGGCCTGGCGAAGAGCGGCAGCCGCCTACGCCATCGGCGCCGCCAGGTCGGCCAGCTCCCGCGGCGCCGTGGCTGCGGCATCGGCTATCTCCTTGATCAGCTCTAGTGCCACCTCACCGTTGCGGATAGGCAGCTTCCGGATCACCAGATCGATCGCCTGGATTCCGTTGGTGCCCTCATAAATCGGAGCGATCCGCGCATCGCGGTAGAACTGGGCCGCCCCGGTCTCTTCGACGAAGCCCATTCCTCCATGCACCTGCAGTCCCAGTGACGCCATTTCGACTCCGAGATCGGTTGGCCAGGCCTTGGCGATCGGTGTCAGCAAGGACAGCAGCTCACCATTGCGCTCGCGCTCTTCGGAGCTTTCGGCATGGTGTGAGAAGTCGGCAGTGCGGGCGGCGGTGTAAAACAGGCATCGCATCGCTTCGTTGTTGGCCTTCATCGTGGTCAGCATCCGGCGGACGTCGGGATGTTCGATGATGAGAGCGCTTTCGGCCGATGCCTCACCTAGGGCTCGTCCCTGGCGACGTTCCCCGGCGAAGGCGAGCGCCTTTTGATATGCCCCTTCTCCTATGGCCAG
>JAICND010000464.1 GCA_025929005.1 Acidimicrobiia bacterium | reverse complement strand
GTCATTGCCGACGCTGGGAACTGGCGGGTGGGACAGCCGGCGCTCGTGACTTCGCTGCGAGGACTCACCGCCTGCGTCGTCGAGGTGCAGACCCTTGCCTCAGCGGTCCACTCGGGTCAGTTCGGCGGCGCCTTTCCGGACGCACTGACCACCCTGTGTCGGCTCCTTGCCACCCTGCACGACGAGAAGGGCAACGTGGCGGTGCCCGGTCTGACGCAATATGAGACGGATCCCCTCGATCTCACCGAAGACGAGTTGCGGAGCCAGGCCAAGACGGTTCGGGGGCTCCAGGCGATCGGAGAGGGCGGATTGACCAGTCGGCTGTGGAGCAAGCCGGCCATCTCGGTCCTGGCCATCGATGCACCTCCCATCAGTGAGGCAATCAATCAACTGGTGCCTGTCGCCCGCGCCAAGGTCAGCATGCGAATAGCTCCGGGCCAGGACGGGCCGGCCGCGGTGGCCGCCCTACGGAACCACCTTCTCGCCAAGGTGCCGTGGGGCGCCAAGGTCTCCATTGAGAACGAGGGATACGGGAACGCCTTCTCCCTGGCTACCGGCGGTCCCGCCTACGAAGCGTTCACAGTCGCGATGAGTGAGGCCTTCGGAGTCGATCCGGTGGAGATCGGCGCGGGCGGCTCGATCCCGTTTGTGGCGGCGTTCTCGGAGCAGATGCCGGGAGCCCCCGTGATCCTGACCGGAGCTGGCGACCCCACCTCAGCAGTCCACGGCCCCAACGAAAGCCAGGACCTCGACGATCTCGAGAAGTCGGTTCTAGCCGAGGCGATCGCCCTCAGGTTGTTGGCGAAGTAAATCGGTGCTGGCGCCAGGCCTCGTAGATCACGATGGCGACGGCGTTGGCCAGGTTGAGGCTCCGCACCTCGGGTTGCATCGGAATGTTGAGGACGTCGGTGACGAACTCGGCTTCCAACACGTCCGATGGAAGCCCCACTGACTCAGGACCGAAGAGGAACGAGTCGCCCGCCTTGAACCCGACGTCGGTATATCGAGTGGTCCCGATCTTCGCTAGGGCGAACACCCGACCCGGGTGAGCCTGCTTCCGCCAGGAATCGAGGTCGGCGTGCACACGCACCACAGCCTTGTCGCGATAGTCCATTCCCGCCCGGCGCAGCTTGGCGTCGTCGAGGGTGAAACCAAGCGGCTCGATGAGATGAAGAGTGCAGCCGGTGTTGGCTGCCAACCGCATCGTGTTGCCGGTGTTGGGGGGAATCTCGGGGTGATAGAGAACGATCTCGAACATCAGAAGAGTCGGAGTTCCGTGCTCTCCGCCTCCCGCAGACCGTCGTAATCGACTTCCACGGTGTCGATCTGCCGCGCCTCTGCTAGCAGCCGCGCTTGGGGCGTGATCGCCTGAGCGGCGAGGATGCCCCGCACCGGTCGAAGCCGCGGATCGAGATTAAGGCGATCGAGGTATCGGGTGAGCTGCTCGACAGAGTCGAGTTCGCCCCGTCGCTTGATCTCGACGGCGACGAGCGCACCGTAGCGATCGGTGCACATCAGATCGACTGGACCGAGATCGGTCGGGTACTCGCGACGCATCAGGTTGAGGCCCTCCTCCAATACCCAGGGCTTCTCGGCCAGTATCACCTGAAGGTGCAACTCAACGCCATCTTTGACCAAACCAGGATCGACGCCGAGTGCCACGCTTTCGTCCGAGAGCACCTCGTGCATCGTGATCAACAGTCGTTCCCCCTTAGGGTTGAACACTTCCCAACGATCTGCATGCTCGACCATGGTGTTGGGGGCGTTCATCCAGTTCAAGGGTTTGTAGGCACCGCCGTCGGCGTGGATGGCCACACATCCGTCGGCCTTCACCATGATCAACCTGATTGCCTCGGGGAGGTGGGCCGCCAACCTTCCCTCGTAAGTGACCGAGCAGCGAGCGACGACCAAACGCATCGGCGGGAGGGTAGGAGTTACTGATTGGCTGGTCTGCTTCCTAGCCTCGCCTCTGAATGAAGCTCATCGCCGCCAGGGCCGAGAAGGCCGTCAAGATCTACGGTGACGG
>JAICND010000125.1 GCA_025929005.1 Acidimicrobiia bacterium | reverse complement strand
ATGGTTGCTTCCTGCTTATCGGTTAGCACCGTGGCGGGACGACCGGCAAAGCGATAGACATCGCCAGGACCGACCCCCGTTTCGTGAGCCTTGCCGACGCCCGCCGGAATGGCGCCGGCAACTGCGCGAAGCAACGGTGAGAGGTCGGAGGGAAGGTCATTCGCAGCGAGGTTTGTTCGAAGCGCCGCCATTCCGCAGCCGATGTCGACACCAACGGCTGCAGGGATGATCGCCCGGATAGTGGCGATCACCGAACCCACGGTCGCACCTATCCCCACGTGGGCATCCGGCATCAGCGCCACGTGACCGAACACCACAGGTAGCCGAGCTGTGCGTTCTGCTTGCTCGAGGGCCGCCGGATCGATCTCCGAGGCGAAGTTGACGACTCCCCTTCCTGAGGACACCGGCATTCAGTTCTTGCGAATCAACGAAAGTCCATCGGCCACGGCCAGGATCACCACCGTCACCCGCGGGTCGGCCGCCACCATTTCGTTGAAGTCGCGGATGATCTTGGTGTCGCCCTCGGTGATTGACCGGTCGACGACCCGCCCACTCCACAACACGTTGTCCACGCAGATCAGCCCACCCGGGTGGAGACGTTGAAGAATCTCCTGGTAGTACACGGGGTATCCGCCTTTGTCTGCATCGATGAACGCCAGGTCAAACTGAGGTTCTTTCGGAAGGCCTCGAAGCGTGTCGGCGGCGGGTCCCAGTCTCAGTTCGATTCGATCGGAAAGCCCTGCCTTGTTCCAATAGTTGCGGGCTATCGACGTCCACTCCTCGCTGACGTCACAACACAGAAGGTGGCCATCGGGAGGGAGGCCCCGGGCCAGGCAGATGGACGAGTATCCGGTGAAGGTCCCCACTTCCACAACGCTGCGGGCACCGATGAGTTGGACCAGCATCGTCAACAACCGGCCCTGGTCAGCCGAGATCTGCATGCTCATTCGCTCTGGGGCGACTCGTCGCGTGTCGTCGACTAGTTCGGTAAGAATCTGGTCGGGGGGCGTCGAGTGTTCCAGGAGGTAGCGACTTAGGTCGGGGCTAAGAAAGATCCCTCTGGGGTCTGAAGAGGCCAGTGGCTCGAACATAGCTGCTGCATCAGTGACTGGCTCGAAGGCCGACGCCGTGACCCGGCTGATCGGCCCGGAACCGCGCTCCTGACGACTTCGTCAAAAAGCCATGATGAAACTGCGCAACCTTCTAATCCTCACTGTTCTGATGGTGGCCGCTTGTGGGGGCGCCTCCGGACCAACTACGACTATTCCCCCTGTCACTACCAACCCGGTCGGAGACGAAGTGGTTGGTGACGATGGGACGGTATGGCGGGTCGTCACCCCGACCGGTACTGCTGTGAATCCTCAACCCATCAGCGAGGCCGAAGTCATCTCAATCGAGGGGAACGTCATTGCCCTCGGCATTTATATGGGGGTGGAGCCCTGCTCCGTGATCGATAGGGTCGAAATCGACGAGACTGCCGACGCCGTCGATATCCAGATCTTTTCAGGCACCGGTGACCCTGCCGCCATCTGCATCGCCATCGCCGAGGCGAGGGCTGTGGTCGTGTTGCTCGATGCTCCCCTGGGAGATCGAGCCCTCACCCTTTCGGGAGCGCCCCTAGTCTGACCGATTGGGCGTATCAGCGAGCGGCTGGAAGCCGGAGCTCGAAGCTGCTGAGACCGGGCCGGTATCCATAGGTCAGGCTGCCTTCCATCAACTCGGCTAACTGACGGGACACAGTGAGCCCGAGTCCTACGGAGGCGGGCTGCGAACCGGCGGCATGGGCCGAGTGGTACGGGAGGAAGATGAGGTCGTGCTGATCGGGGGGAACTCCCCCGCCGTTGTCGCTGACCACAACGGACACCTGGTTTCCCGAGTCGACGAAGTCGATGATCACCCGGGGACCCCCATAGCGGATCGCGTTGGAAATGAGGTTGCGGACGATCTGGCGCACCCGCACGGGGTCCGCACTCGCCCGCACTTTGGGCTGGTCGGTCATGACCGTGATGCGGTATTTCTGATGATCAGGGAGGACCTCGACGACCTGGGCGACATTGGCTTGAAGGTCGATCGGTAGCTGATTGACGTGCACCGCGTCGATCTCAGCTCTGGCAGCCACCAGGAGGTCCTCGACGATCCCGGCGATGTCGTAGGCCTCGCGGGCGATCGTGTCGGTGAGTTCCTTCCGTTCGGCATCGCTGAGGTCCACCTCAGTGTCCCGCAGGATCTGTGCGAAGCCGAGGACAGCCGAAAGCGGCGTTCGGAGTTCATGCGAAACCGAAGCCACAAACTTGTCCTTCGAACGGACCACTTGTTCGAGCCGCTCGGTGTCAGCCCGAAGCTTCTCCTCCTCAGCCCGCATCCGTCGTTTCTCCTCGCTGGCCAGGGCGGTCTCGAGGCTCTCGGAGAAGCGCCAATAGGCGAGAATCACCGCGGTGACGATGAGGACGTAGGTCCCATGGAGGAACGCCCACTTCACCGGATTGGCGATGGCGGCAGGGTGATTGAAGACGCTCGGAGGGTCGAGCAGTCCCACCACGCTGTGATGGACCACCACGAACGCGAGGCCCGTCATCAACGGTCGCCAGTCGCGGTACAAGCTGATGAGCGGCAGCACCACGAAGAAGTGGAAGTGTGACTCGATCAGGCCGTGAGTGAAGTGGACCAGGAGAGCGGAACACGTAACGAGCGCCAGACTCACCAGGACCGCTTTGGCGTCCTGGCTTGATGGAATTGAGACGACCAGGGCCAGGAAAAGGACCAGGCTGATCTCCGCCCCAACATGAATCGGGTCGAGGTTGGCCCCCAAAGCTACGACCACCAAGAGCGGAATCTGAAACCACACGGTGCCGAGCAGGAACCGGTGACGGGCCCTCCAGGTTGTCTCGGGTAGGCGTGCCCCCTTCGGCAACCAGTGCCAGAAGTTGATCAGACGGACGCGAACGTCGCGCCAAACACTTCTGTTGACTGCCAGTGACATTCCAAGAGGTATCGACCGCTTAACGGGGAGCCTTGAGGCTCCCCGGCCTATCTGGGAGCTCGGCGGGTTATCGGGCCGCCCTGGAGGCGCTCGATGGCATCGATAAGTTCAGTCGGAACGGGTCGTTTCTGGAGGGTGGAAACGTCAACTACCACCTGCACCTTGGTCGCTTCGATCACCAGCCGACCGGTGGCCTGGTCCCAAGCCTGAAGTTGATAGGTGATCGAGGTGTTGCCGAAATTGATGGCTCGAACCCCGGTCACCAAGGTCTCACCGAGCCGAGCCGACGACCGGAAGTCGACTTCGACATGGGCGAGGACAATGTCATGCCCGCCCGCGTGGAGTTCCTCCCAGGTGCTGCCAAGGGCCTCGAAATAATCCGTGACAGCATCGTCCATATAGGTGAAGTAGTTGCCGTTGAAGACGATCCCTTGCGGGTCGCAATCCGAGTAGCGGATCTTGCGTTCGTAGGTAGTTGGCCACTCCATCAGTCAACGAAGGTGGCAGGATCAAGACGCCGGCGGTTGACCGTTAGCTGCAGAACGTCGGCCCGGAGGTAGTGACCGGCCGGATCGAAGTTGTGACGCTCACGCCGGACGAAGGAGGGGTCGAGGTCGGCCATAACGAGGCGCTCATCCCCTGAGACCGGCTCGACCACCCACGAACCATCCGGCGCCGCGATGGCTGAGCCGCCGTCATAGGGAAGGTCATCGTCGGCAATCGCCGGGCGGCGGAGGGGGAAGGCTTCATTGACCATTTCCGCCTTGAGCGTGGCACCGGCCGAGAGGACGTAACAACGACCTTCCCTGGCGATGAAGCGGGTGATATCCCGGGTCAGGTCGCTCCCGCCGGGCCATAGGGCAACGTGGAGGTCGATGCCCTGGGCGTAGAAAGCATGGCGGGCGAGAGGGATCCAATTCTCCCAACAGTTGAGGGCGGAGACGCGGCAACCGCCGACCTGGTGGACCCGGAGACCATTGCCGTCGCCGATCCCCCACACCAGGCGCTCCTCGTAGGTAGGCATCATCTTGCGGTGCGACCCGACGATGCCGCGATCCGGGTCGATCGCAACCGCGGTGCAGTAGACAGTGCCGCGGCTTTGTGAGCGCTCGGTGATACCGAGGTAGGTGAACACGCGGTGATCGCGGACTGCGGCGGTGATCTCTTTCAACTCGGGTCCGTCGATAGAAACCGCGGAGTCGAGATAGAAAGCGAAGGCTTCCTTCTGGGCGGCGTCGTTGAACCGAGCCCCATCCGTGACGCTCACCCAAAACGGATAGCCAGAGAGGAACGTCTCCCCAAAGGCGAGCAGTTCGACCCCTTCTTCGGCGGCGCGACCGATCCAATCGATGACGATCTTGGTGGTGGCCTGAGCGTCTCCCCAACGGGGAGATGTCTGAGCGGCGGCGATACGCATTTGCCGATCCTAAGGAGATACGCCGAGGACCGCGATCACTTCCTGAACGGGGTAGGCGACACTGGTGACCGAGTCGGGGACCGGGAGGCCCTGCCAGGCTCCGGACGCCACCCTCCACCGGACCTGCCACTGATATCGGACTTCGAAGTCGTAGGCGGAGAGCGATGGGTGACACCGCGGTGAAGATGCGGGCGGGTCGCAGGTCTTGGTCTCGTACTGATGACGGGCGACACCGTCGGGGTAACCGGTGAGCTGGGGGAAGGCGGCCGGCGGAAGGTTGGTGTGGGTGCCGTCTCCCCAATCGATCGAAAGAACCGACACCCAGGCCTGGACATCGAGCTGACCCAGAGGCGAGACGATCGAGTCACCAAACGGTGGTGGGGGGTCGATAGCGACATGCGTGTCGGCGCCGACAAGCCCAAGTGGAACCTCGGGGTTGAGCTGGGGATCGGGGAGCTGATGGACGTAGTCCTTGACGAGATCCCACGCCAGGACCTCGACCGGGTCGCCCTCGACCGGTTCGGAGATGCAAACCGGGTAGGTGACGTCGAGGTTGAGCGGACCTCCCGGGATGCCGTCCGAGTCGTACCCGAGGGTGGCCGAGCCGTCGGACAGGCGCGTGATGATCTCCCACCCGGACCAGGCCGAGCGCCAGAACCAACAGGTGCCGTTCGCCGCCGAACCGACGTCGGGGTAGAGAAACATGGGCACTTGACCCTCCGACCCGTAGTCGACAATCTGCCCCGCAACGCGACACCGAGTGACGGACTCGACGGCGCCGTACTCATTGACCGATTCATCGACCCAGCACACATAAGAGTCTGTACCTTGAAACAGCAACAAAACAAGCAGAAGGCTCATGGCGTTGTCTCTCTTGTGACTACATCGCAGTCATCTCGCCAACGATCGCTCGCATTCGACCAATCGGTTGCGAATCGCCATCCGTATCTCGGGTCAGGCCAAAGAACATTGACCGTCGACCCACCGACGGCTTTCCGAAACGCAGACATGTCGATGGTGTTCTGAACGACCAGGCAGTCTCCCCGATCGAGGAGAATTCCAATCCCCTCAATCTGGACTCCGTCAAGGGT
>JAICND010000088.1 GCA_025929005.1 Acidimicrobiia bacterium | reverse complement strand
GTGCGTGGCTGCCCGCGTGTTTTTGGCCTGGGAATTGGCCCTGAGCTCGTATTCCGAGAATGCGGTCTTGAACCTCCTCGGTCGGCCAACTCACTGTCCAAATGGGGAACCGATTCCGGCCCCTTAAGACATCAGTTCGGCGAGCTTGCGGACCGTATTGCAGTTGCGGATGGTCATGGCCTTGTAGAGGTCAGTGCCGACCATCTTCAACATTCCACTGCGGGTGATGGCGGGCCGGTCCACCCGCCAGATGAGTGCTCCGGGGACGTAGACCAGGTCTTCAATTTCAGGTTTGACCGTCAGGTCCTTGACGATGTCTTTCCGATCAACTTCCTTCCAAAGGAACATGACGTCGCACTTCATCTTCTGGTCGTTCGTCCATACCTCCGGCAGGGCTTGGATGACCTTTTTGACCGCCGGCAGGTCACGGATCAGCACTCTGATCGGGAACCCGAAGTCCTTCTCGATCGCCTTCTCGAGGGCCGAGACGATGGTGGCCGGCTTTCGCCTGGCCTCCTTGAAGATGACGTTGCCTGAGTTGATGTAGGTGGTCACATCGGTCAAGCCGACCGCCTCGAAGGTCTTTTTGAGCCGTGGCATCGCCACCTTGTTCTTCCCACCGACATTGATTCCCCGCAGAAGCGCAACGTAGGTCATTCACCAGGATAAAAACACATCCCTGGCCGAATATCCTCGGCGGGATTTGTTCGACGAAGAATCCGAGCTCGACCGGCTGTACGCAGCTCCTCTCGAGGAGTTCACAAAGCTTCGCAACGAAATAGCCGCCCTGGCCCGGAAGGAGGGCGATCAGGAGGCGGCTGCTCGAATCGCAGTGCTGAGAAAGCCTTCCGCATCTGCCTGGGTGGTCAATCAAGTCTCGCGCAACAGCCAGGTCGACCTACAGCGGCTCATCAACTCCGGTGCGGCTTTAGAGGAGGCCCAGCGGCAATCGCTTTCTGGAAAAGCAGCGGGTGGATTCGAGGCCGCCCGAAAAAGCGAGAGTGACGCGGTTCGTTTGGTCCGGGAGGCCGTCAAGAAGATGTTTCCAACGGTTTCGGCCTCGATCCTCGACCGGGTCATCACGTCGATGAGAGCGGGGGCGGCCTCGGACGAGGGTCGTGGCCTCCTTCGGAAGGGGCGCCTTACCGAAGATCTTGAGCCACCCGGTTTCGGTGTCTTCGCCGGCACCCCGACTCCTTCTCTCCCGAAAACGACCACCACCGCAGCGAGCAGGAAACAGGCCAAGGTCGACATCCTCAGGAAGCGTCGGCATGAGGCCGGGGTCAAAGCCGACGACCTCGAGGAGAGGGCTCGGGAGGCCGAAGACGCTGCCACCCGCGCAGCCAAAGAGGCGGCGGCAGCCCGTAGACGTGCCGACGACGCCCTGGCCGCGGTCGAGAAACTCGATAAGGAACTCTCCGGGCTTTAGGCCCTAGTCCGCACCCCGCCCCCGGCGAAGAGTGAAGGGCAAAAGACAAGGAGATTCTGATGAGACTTGCAAAGGTCTTGACGGCCATCGTCGCCTCGTTCATCGCCCTGGCGGCATTTGGCCTATTTGTAGGGGGAGGGGTGCTCCTATCGGAGCACTTCGCCAACCGTGACGCGGATGGTTACCTAACGAGTCCCCAACTCGAGCTGACGAGCGACCGATACGCGGTGGTTTCGTCCGACCTCTATCTGACCGCTGGCCCTGCGGACTGGTGGCCAGCAGATCCAGGTGAGGTCAGAGTGACGGTCGAGTCGCAGACAGATTCGCCTGTATTTGTGGGCATCGGTCCGGCCGAAGACGTGGACGAGTTCCTGATGGATGTGGCTCGACATGAGATCACCCGGATCGAGGGAGTCGAGGTCGACTACGTGCTGCTGCAAGGAGAGCGGACGCCCACGATCCCAGCGAATGCAACCTTCTGGGTAGCGACGGCCGAGGGCATCGGTCCGGAGTCGCTGGATTGGGATATCACCCGGGGCGAATGGGCCATCGTGATGATGAACGCAGACGGTTCCCCCGGTGTCGAAGCCACCGTAGAAGCCGGTGTTCGCATCGACTTGCTCCTGGCGATTGGTGCGGGGCTGGCGGTCGGAGGGGTGGTGCTGGGTGGGCTGGCGGCAGTCCTCTTGATCTGGGCGACCCGCTCTGAGCGCAAGACCGTGCGTCCTGGGCGGTCGGGAGACCCTGTGCCCGGCCCTTCTGTCCGGGTCGAGACGGAATTAGACAGGACTCACCAATCATGACCATCTCTTTGGTGCGAAATCAGCCGGCAACCGCCGGCCTCACCCTGCAGTCGGTATTGCAGCGCCACGTCTACTGGCTCTCGCTATTGCTCGCATTCGTGGCGGCCGCCGCAACGGCGCTGACGTTCTTTGTGCCCGGCATCCTCGCTGGCCCGGCTGTGACCAACGGCAACGCCCGCGGAACGGCCCTGGTGATGCTGGCGATCGCGGTTCCGGGCCTGCTCCTTTCGATGTGGAGGCAGAGTCGTGGCTCGTGGCGGGCGCTGATTGCCTGGCTCGGCTTTCTGGGCTATCTGCTCTACAACTCGTTTCTGCTGCTCTTTCTCACGCCAGTCAACCGACTGTTCCTTCTCTATATCGCGGCGTTCTCTTTGGCGGTTTTCTCGGTCGTTGCTCTGTTACGGACAGCGGACATCCGAGGGTTGAGCGAGCGGCTGCAGCATCTCCCGTTTCGTGGTCTGGCCGTCTACATATGGACGGTGGTCGTACTCAACGTGCTGGCGTGGATGCGGACCATCGCACCCGCCTTGCTGGAAGGGGACATGTCTCCTCTAGTGGAGGGCAGCGGTGTTGCCACCAATCCCATCTACATCCAGGACCTCGGCTTCTGGCTGCCCCTGATGGCTGTCACCGCCTGGTGGTTGTGGCGTCGGCGGGCCTGGGCGATCTACGTCAGCGGTGCCTGGCTCTTCTATGGCGTGTTGGAATCTGCGGGCGTCGCTGTCGACCAATGGTTCGGACACCAGGCTGATGCGACCTCACCGTTGGCAACCGTTGGAGCAATCTGGCTGATGTCAGCGATGGCTGTAGTCGGACTGGTGCCTGTCTACTTCTACTTCAGACGGTCGCGTCGATTATCAGTTAGTTGACGCCGCGGTGAGCCTTGGGTGGAGGGCACCACGCCGGATATGGTTGCCCCCTGTGCCCATCACCGAGATCATCACTGACACTCTCATCAAGCGCAGCCCTTCTGAGGTATTTGAATTCGTCACGACTCCGGCCAACTGGCCGATGTGGCATCCGTCCTCGGTGGCGGTGAGAGGTCCCGGAGCGGATCACTCTGCCCTCGTGGGCGAGGAGATCACCGAGGACTTCCGGGTCGCCGGTCGAAGCGGGACGGTGACCTGGCGGGTGATCGAGAGAATCGAGCCCAATTCGTGGGCTATCGAGGGTGTGATCCAGGGCCGATCCAACGGTGGGGTGGTCAGGTACCAATTGGCCCCGACTGGGTCAGGGACCGCCTTCACTCGCACCTTTAGCTATCCAACTCCGGGTGCCCTGTTCACTTTCCTGGACCGCCTTTTCGTTCGCAGGCGGGTGAGGGCGGAATCCGCCGATGCAGTCCGCCGCCTCCGCAAGCTGCTCGAGTCGAAGTGAAGGACTCCAGGGTCCGCTTTCTCTCTCGACTTCACCGCGCCATCTTTACCGCCACGGGCGGCCGGATCGGGCGGCGGCTGGTCGGCAATGACATGCTGCTTCTCACCACCACCGGTCGTCGCACCGCCCAGCCACACACCGTTCCGTTGTTGTATTTACGCGAGGGTGATCGCTACGTCGTCATCGCTTCGTTCGGTGGTCGCCCCTATCACCCGGCGTGGTATCTAAACCTGATGGTCGAACCCTTGGTCGAGGTGCAGATCGGCGCCAATCGATTCCACGGGGTCGCCTCCACGGCCACGCCTGGTGAGCGAGCGGCTTGGTGGCCACGGATAGCGAGTGCCTACCGCGGCTACTCCGAATATGCCAAGCGCACTGACCGCACCATCCCCGTCGTGTTCATAGACGCGGTGTGAGGACTAGGTTCGGATCTGTCCGACAAAGGAGGAAGTGATGGCGTGGGATCTCGAGGTCGTCCTTTCTGATCGGCCCGGAACGTTGGCCACCCTGGGTGAAGCGTTGGGTGCAGCCGGAATCAACATCGATGGCATCAGCGGTTCTGCTGGTCCCGGTGCAGCCACGATCCATCTCCTGGTTGATGACGCCGGAGCCGCCCAGCGAGTTCTGCAGAACGCAGGGATCGAAGCAGCTGGGTCCACCGAAGTGGTGGTTGCCAGCTTCAAAGACCAGCCGGGGGAGCTCGGAACGATGGCTCGTCGGATTGCCGACACCGGCACCAACATCGCCCTTGTCTACATCACATGTGACGGACGCATCGTCTTCGGAACGGACAACAACGCTGCGGCCAGCAAGGCCCTCGGGGTTTAGGGGGCCAGTTCGACCCACCGCAGGGCCTGGAAGCTGATCCTTACCCCGGTGGGCACTGTCACTGCAACGAGGACGACGGTTCCACAAATTGCGCAACGGACCACATGACCCGGAGCGTCAACATAGACCCGGGCCGTCGCCAACGGATTGATGGCTCCGCAGGCGTCGCAACATGCGCGCTGGTCGGTCATCTCCCGGCCAAAGAGATCCTGCAGGAGGCTGCCTATGGAGTTACCGTCGAGGTGCGTGTCACTGTTCATGGTCAGCCTCCTGAGGGTCCGAAACGTTCCGTCTTGATGCCTCCGGGTTGATGCCCTAGCTCCAGCATGATTGCCGCCGCCGTCTCTACGAAACCCGTCGGGCCGCAAACGAAGATCAGTGGTGCCTCCTCAACCGCGAAGGTCGAGGCAGCTAGGAGGTCTTTATCGATTCTGCGGCCGTATCCATTCCACCCGTGGGGTTGGGACCGGGTCAGGGTATAGACGACGTCGAAGTCATCTCGTTCGCGCGACAGTTTTTCCAGCTCGTCGCGATATATCAGCTCTTCCCACGAGCGGGCCGACGCCACGAGATTTGTGCGGACCGGCGACGCGTAACTCATCTGTGACCTGATCATTGCCATGAGGGGGACTAGTCCACTTCCACCTGCGATGAGCTGCAGCGGGCCGCCCAGGCTCGGCTCCCACACGAAGTAGCCACCTATTGGCCCTCGAAGTTCGATGCGATCTCCGGCGACTAGCTCATCGACGAGATATGGCGAAACCTCACCGTTTTCAACTGCTTCAACCGTGAGAGCCACGTGTTCGTTGTTGTTGGCGTTGGCAATTGAGTAGCTCCGCTGGGCTTGGTAACCATCCTCCGCGGTGAGGCGGATGTCTACGTGTTGGCCGGGCAGATGACCTGTCCAGCCGGGGACTCTGAAGACGATGGTCTTCACCCGCGCGGTCTCCTGGACTAGCTGAACCACTTCAGCTTCGAGCCAGGTCAGTCGCCCGCGTAGCGCTGTTCTTTCCATGGATCCCCGTAGCCGTGGTAGCCCAACGATTCCCAGAAGCCAGGTCGATCGCTGTCGCGCAATTCCAAACGATGGATCCACTTGGCACTCTTCCAAAAGTAGAGATGCGGAACCAGCAACCGGGCGGGTCCGCCGTGTTCGGGAGCCAACGGCTGGCCCCCGTACTGAAAGGCGATCCATGCTTTTCCGCCCGTCAGGTCGACCACAGGCAGGTTGGTTGTGTATCCACCGTACGAATGAGCCGTGGCAAAGGCGGCCGAACTACCAACTCCCTTGAGAATTGTGTCGACCGACACGCCCCGCCAGTCGGTGTCGAGTTTGGACCATTTGGTGACACAGTGAATGTCGACTTTCACGGCTTCTGCGGGGAGGGCCGAGAATTCCTCCCAGGTCCATGTGGTTTCTTCGCCTCGTTCAGAGGTGACCCGAAACCGCCATTCCTCGGCTGAGATGCGTGGTGTGGGGCCGGCCGACAACACCGGAAAGTCGTTCGTGACATATTGACCAGGCGGCACCCGATCGGGGGATGCCTCTACTTCCCGTCGTCGCTGAAAGCCTCTTGAAATCAGACTCACTTTGCCTCCTTGGCTCCGATGGGGCCGGAGGTCCCAACTTACCTAGTACAAGAACATGGGCTTGCCGAGCACGTGCCGGACTTTGGGCAAGTAGTTGTGCTGGTCGTAGAGCTCTTCGACATCCACCCTCTTGACGCCTTCTCTCGTCACCTCGATCGGCACATGGGTGTAGGTGCCTCCCCGCAGAGCCACCATCCGCCCGTGGCTTCCGTCGATCTCGAGATCTGCTGCCATCACGGCGTAGTTGGTGGCGACCATGAGATCCAGAGAGTCGGGAGCACCGGACCTCATGAGGTAACCCACCTGTTGATAGAGGACGTCCTGCCCGGTGCGCTCTTTGAGCAACTCACCGGTGAGAGCTCCGATTCCGCCCAGCTTCCGGTGTCCGTAGGCATCCGCTTCGCCCGAGAGCACCATGTCGCCACCGACGATCGTGGCCCCCTCGGAGATCGTCAGCATCGAGTAGTGCGACGGGTTCCTGCGCTTGTCGTCCATCAACAGGCTTGCCAGCC
>JAICND010000292.1 GCA_025929005.1 Acidimicrobiia bacterium | reverse complement strand
GCCGTCGTCCCGCACTCGCAACTCGAATTGGTTGACGGACGAGATCACTCCCGATTCCGCCAGAATGTTCCCGATCTGACGGGCGCTGGCCCCCGGAGGGACCGTCACCTCGACCGGGATACCCGGTGCCACCGATACCGACGAGCCGTCGTCGGATTCGTTGCTCAAAGAGCCACCGACCAGCCGGGCGAGGCTGGTAGCAGCCAGGACGACCAGAAGCGCCGTCGCTCCCAGACCCAGGAGGACGCGCAACCAGCGCGAAGAGATGATTGGAGACAGGTTCATCGGCTGCGATCGAGGAACGCTTGGAGGATAACGGCGGCCGCGACCTTATCGATAGATTGGCGTCGCCGCGACCTACGGACATTGGCAGACAACATCGCCGACTCTGCGGTCGAAGTAGTAAACCTCTCGTCGAGAAAGATCACCGCGAGACCAGTTGCTTCCGTTATCTCGGTGCCAAAACTGCGGGCCAGACGGGCGGCCGGCCCCTCCCTACCGGACAACCCCAGAGGCAGGCCCATCACGATCTCTCTTATGTCCAAGTCCGAGATCAATTCGGATATTCGCTCGACTGCCGCAGGTCGGGAGATGACTTCCAGGGGTTGAGCGGTCATTCGGAGCAAGTCCGAGATGGCCAACCCGACCCGATGCGACCCGTAGTCGACGCCGAGAACGCGGCCACCCGGGGGGGCGGCATCGGTCACAACGCGGCCAGTTTCCGTTCGGCTTCGGTTCGGACCGCCTCAAGCGCGGCTGTGAGCTGATCGCCGCGGGGTCCCCCTGCCTGAGCCATCTCCGCATCCTTGCTGCCACCGCCCCCCAGAAGGCGGGCTCCAGCTGCCACTAGCTCACCCGCCGAAACGCCGGCGGTCAGCAAGTCCTTGGAGACGACTCCTACCAGCGAACCCTTGCCATCCAACTCGGAGCCGAGCACCACGATCCCCCTGCCAAGCCGTTCCCGAACAGCAAGCGCGAGTTGGCGGGTTTGTTCGAGATTGAGACCCGTCGCGGTCGCAATCAACAGGCTGGCATCGCCAAGGCTCTGGGCGTATTCGTCAATCAGGGATGCTGCCATCTCCGTCCGCTCGCGCTGGCGGTAGCCCTCCAGCTGATCCTCGAGTTCCGCGACCCTGTTCAATAGACCCCGGATCCGATCAGGGACGTCGGCAGCTGACGACCGCAGGACTTGTCCAGCCTGGTCGAGACGAGCGCGCACGTCCGCCACGTGCTGATAGGCGGCGTCGCCGGTGAGGGCTTCCACCCGGCGGATGTTGGAGCCGATCGACGACTCGCTCACAACAAGAAGCGGCCCCACTTCTCCAGCCGCGTGCGTGTGGGTTCCACCACACAGCTCAACACTGAACTCACCAACCCGTACGACCCGGACGGTCTCGCCGTATTTATCACCGAAGAATGCCAGCGCCCCCATCCGCTGAGCCTCCTTCATCGACGTGAGGGTCGTATGCACTTCACCGTTCTCGATCAGGCGCCGGTTGGCGAGTCGCTCCACATCGGCCAACTCAGGAGCTGCCAGGCCGGAGTGATGGGAGAAGTCGAAGCGGAGCCGGCCCTCCTCCACCAGGGATCCAGCTTGATGCGCATGGTTTCCAAGCACTTCCCGCAGCGCCCAGTGGAGAACATGAGTGCCGGTGTGCGATTTGCGAATCCGTTCCCGCCGGGGGCTGTCGATTGCCAGGTCGGCGTCTTGACCAATGGCAACATATCCCGAGGCGACTCTGCCCCGGTGACCATGGAGCCCCGGCAGCGCATGACGGGTGTCGAAGACATCCACGGTCCCGGTGGGAGTCGTGATGGTCCCCGTGTCGCCCACCTGCCCGCCCGACTCGGCGTAGAAGGGCGTGCGATCGATGAAGACCTCAATCTCCTGACCGGGTTCGGCCCGCTCTGCCTCCTGTCCGTCGCGAATGATGGCGAGAACCTTGCCAGTACCAGCCTCCACCTCATACCCGATGAATTCGGTCGGACCGGCCTCGTCGATCACTCCCCGATAAAGGTCGGCGGCGGCCGCCTGATCCCCACCCCTCCAGGCCTTGCGCGCTCGGGCTCGTTGTGCCGCCATCTCTTCGGTGTAACCGGCTTCATCGACCTCAACCCCACGCTCGCTAGCGATCTCGCGGGTTAGCTCGATGGGAAAACCAAAGGTGTCGTGGAGACGAAAGGCGACCTGACCCGGGAGCGGAGCGCCCTCCAGTTCGGCCATCTCGGAATCCAGCAGCTGGTGTCCGGACTCCAGAGTCCGGCGGAACCGCAACTCCTCGCGCTCGACCGCCGACAGGATGAGATCGCGGCGGTCGGCAAGTTCCGGATAAGCCGGACACAATGTCGCGATGGCAGCTTCGACCAGGGCAGGGGTCACGATGCCTTCTGACTCGAACTGCCATGCATGACGCACCGCCCGACGGAGCAGACGCCGCAACACATACCCGCGACCCTCGTTGGATGGCACTACCCCGTCGCCGATCATCACGCTGATCGTGCGGGCATGGTCAGCCAGAATCCGCAGTGAGACGTCGGTGGTTTCGTTGGCACCATAGGTGAGGTTGACGGCGGCCTCGGCGGCGGCGATGACCGGCCTGATCGTGTCAATCGTAAACGCCGAATCCACCCCTTGCAGAACCGCCGCAGTCCGCTCCAAACCCATGCCGGTGTCGATGCTCTTGGCTGGGAGGTCACCGATCACGTGATAGGGCTCGTCCTGGATGTTCTGCATAAAGACGAGGTTCCATATTTCGACGTAACGCTCTTCTCCCCCGCCGATGGGACCGCCGGGCGGCCCGTATTCGGGACCTTTGTCCCAGAACAGCTCTGAACAAGGGCCGCAAGGACCCGGAACGCCCATCTGCCAGAAGTTGTCTTTGCCTCCGCGTTGAACGCGGTCAGATGGCACGCCGACCCCGTCGATCCAGATGTCACGGGCCTCGTCGTCGGTTTCATAGACCGTGTACCAGAGTCGCTCGGGGTCGAGTCCGAGGCGTTCGGTCACGAACTCGTAAGCCCAGGCGATCGCTTCCTTCTTGAAGTAGTCGCCGAACGAGAAGTTCCCCAGCATCTCGAAAAACGAAAGGTGGCGATGGGTGGTCCCGATTATGTCGATGTCAATCGTGCGAACACATTTTTGGACTGACACGGCCCGTTCAAACGGAGGT
>JAICND010000139.1 GCA_025929005.1 Acidimicrobiia bacterium | reverse complement strand
TTCTCCTGACTGATGCCGACGACACCAATCGGGCATTCGATCCAGTCCGGATCGAGCGGGCTGAGATTGAGCAAGACCCACGCCGCCCCCACCAACGGGTGACCGGCAAACGGAATCTCGGCAGCCGGTGTGAAGATGCGCGCTTTGGGCATGTTCCCTTCAAACCATGAGAGGTAAATGGTCTCACTGAACCCGAGGTCGGTGGCCAGACGTTGCATCTTCTGGTCGTCGAGACCGAGGATGTCGGTCACCACACCCAAATGGTTGCCACCGGCACCGTCCCTGGTGAATACCCGGAGCACGTAGCAGTGGCGTGGCATAGACCAGAAGTTACATGGCTAGCGTCGCGCCAAGTGATCGACATCCTGGGTCTTGACAGCCTGTTTGCCGAACTCGTCACCGGACTCGGCCTTGCGTTGATAGTCGGGAACGCACTGGCGTGGTGGAAACATCGCAAGGGACAACGTCCGGCGGGGGTGGAAGGTGAGTTTCGTCGCGGTCGAGTGGTATTCCTGCTGGCCGTAGGCGTCCTGATGACCATGTGGGGTGTGGCTTCCATCGTTACGAGAGATGGAACCCTTGGGTAACCTTGCCCGAGGTCTGCGGATGTAGTTCAACGGCAGAACACGGGCTTCCCAAGCCCGGAGTGGGGGTTCGATTCCCCTCATCCGCTCTGGAACCAAGACGTGAGGCGTGAGTAGGGCAACGTACACTCGCTCGCCATGATTCTCTCTGATCGGGACTTGCGCGCTCTGCTCGAGTCGAAGAGACTCGTGGTCGAACCGCTCGGACCGAACGCCGTGCAACCCTCCTCGATCGATCTGCGAGTTGGCCGCCACTTTCGGGTCTTCGTCAACAACCTGTACCCGTACATCAATGTCCGCGAGCCAATGGAGGACTTGACCCAGCTGGTCGAAACGGCCGAGGCTGATCCGTTCATCCTGCATCCGGGGGAGTTCGTCCTCGGCACCACTCTTGAGAGGGTCGAGATCCCCGACGACCTCGTCGGTCGTCTGGAGGGGAAGAGTTCCTTGGGGCGGCTTGGTCTTCTCATCCACAGCACCGCCGGCTTCGTCGACCCCGGATTCCGGGGGCATCTCACGCTCGAGCTCTCCAATGTTGCCAATCTCCCCATCACGATCTATCCAAGGATGAAGATCGGCCAGATCAGCCTGTTCAAGATGAGCTCACCCGCCGAGAACCCTTACGGCTCGGGAAAGCTCAAAAGCAAATACGTCGACCAGGTGGGACCCACCCCCTCCCGATACTGGGAGAACTTCCTCGACGAGGCCCCAAAACCGGACTAGTGCGCGAGGGCTGGTCCGATATAGCCCTCAATGATTTGGGGCCATTCGTCGATATACCTGTCGACAACTGAAGAAACCCCAACCACCGTTCGGAAACCTCTCCTCCTCCATCAGAGAGACTTCTCCAGATCCCCTCCATCGGGCGGTGGCCAGGGAAGGAAAGCGGCCCTCGGGCCGCTTTCCTACTTTTCAGGAGCGACGACGTCGGCCTGCCAAGACTCCGATAACGACGCCAACGGCAACACCGCCCACCGCTAGCGGCCATACGTTCACTCCCCCGTCAGCGGTCGGTGCGGTTCCGGTAGTTGTTGTCGACTCCGGCTCGGCGACCGTCTCGCCACTAAACACCCGCGCAACCACTTGGCGGATATCTTCGGCGGGCAGATTGGTCGGTCCGATCACGATTCTGGTTTGCGCTTCGTTGTGGTTGCCGGCCGAGTCGGTCGCCAGCAGGGTCAGCACGTGAGTTCCTTCGCTGAGCACGGTCGAGATGGCGGGACCAGTGCCCAATTCGCCATCAGTGTCTGACAACCACGACATCGCGGCGCCTTCGAGGATTCCGTCCTCGGGGTCCCAGGCTTGACCAACCAGTTCCACTTCGCGACCGGCCGGTCGACCCTGCCCGTTAAGAGGTTGGAAGATCAAAACCTGCGGTGGCCGATCCGCAACTGGAAATGCTGGCGCCACCGACACCGCCGTATGGAGTCCATCGGAGACGAGAAGCCGCACTTCCACCGCGGGGCCGCCAGGCAACGACCCGACGTTGATGGCCACTGGAGGGTTCCCCAGCTTGGAACCCAGTGGCATCCACTCAGCGTCCGGGTCAGCGCGATACTGCGCAAGGACAGACAGGTCATCGCCATCGGGGTCGGAGGCGGTCCAGGTGAGCCCGAGGTCGCTTTCCCCGATCGCAACATTGAAACTCTCGATCACGGGAACAGCTGGGCCCGGGCGTAGCTCCGCCTGCACTCCATCAGGGGTAACGATGCGGATGGCTACCCCACCGGCGACGGCTGGCAAGCGAACCACAAACGGTTCGCTACCCGTGTAGTCACCTCCATGGGCCGATAACTCAGGCTCGACTGAGGTAGCGGCCAACGGGGTTCCGGCCGCGTCAATCAGAGCCACGACAAAGGGTCCACCACGAGAGCCATCGCCGAACAACTGCGCACTCGGTTCCTGCCGGACGGGGTGCGCAACCGAAGTCAGGAAGTAGCTGCCACCCTCTCCCGTGGCAATCGAGCCCGAAATCATCAAGTCAAACTCGGCCTCTTCTGCCTCAATCGGGTCGAACGGTTCGTTGGGTAGGAAGTTGCAGAAGTCGTCAGTTCCCTCCGGCCCTTCTAAGAGCGCACAGTTGAATGGTGTGTGGGCCGACCCAGTCCCCGGAGTGCCCTGACCCTGCCCGGGAACGTCGTCGCTGATGGGGATCAGGGACTCCTGATCACAGGCGACCTCAAGAAACTGAAGAACCTGGCAGCCGTGCCAGGGATCGAGCCATCCCGGGAACCGATAACCCATGAACGGGAAGGCAACACCTGGAAGCTCAACCGAAGGATTGTTGGACATGACCGCGGGTTCGGACATCGCCGTCGTTTCCCAATAGACGTCAAAGCCGTAGAAGCCCGCTTGGTCGGTCGGAGCGAGCGAGCAGTCGGGCCACCCATACGCCTGAGGGAAGAACGGGTCGGTGGCACCACCGGCCGCCTCCCCCGGTATCGGATCGAGAAACTTGGAGAGGCACGGAGCGTGTGAGATCCCCATGTTGTGGCCCATCTCATGGGCGATGATGAAACCACCCGGCTGAAACCATGGGGCCGCCTGGGAGAAGCCGGGATCCATCCGGGCCCAGACCGCGCTCTCGCTCGAACCGAACCCGTCGAACTTCATGAAGGGTTCCAGATCCGGGTGCACCATCCCGACAAAGTGGTGGTTGTCACCCAGGTTCATCTGGTCGTGGAGCTCCATGAGCGCTATGAGCGGCGCCCCGGGCGACCCCTCCTCCGAGAGATCCCAGTTGGAGCTGGCGTCACCCACGATCGTCGTAGGGAAGTGCACTTGCAGAAAGTGGACCGGCAAGGTGCGCATCACCGCCAGTGTCTGCACCAGCCAACCTTCGCTGGCTTGATAGATGAGCGCGTCGCCGTTGGGATCAAAGCCTTCCGTCATGTAGAGCGGATAGAGATAGAGATGAACGGCTCGGGCCTGGTCGAAAGAGACCGTGGTCTCAATGAGATTGTCAGACTGCTCGGGTTCGTTGAGCGCCTGCGGATCGTTGACCCAGACCCAGCCCCGCAATGTCAAGGTTCCGTCGGCCCAACTGTCGGGAAGCTGGATATACAGCGAGTAGTCGTTGCCGATCCGGACGATGTTCTCCTTGAAGTGAACGGGGTTGTTCTCCGCGTAGAGGATGCCGAGGGACTCTCCGTCGCGTATGCCCTCGAGGGCACCCATAACTCCGGTCTGCTCAACGGCTCCGTCGGTAACTCCAAACAACCTGACGAAAGTCCGTCGGCTCTCAACGAGCGGGAACTCGTTATCGAGGTTCTGCAGGCCTTGGGTTACTTCGATCTCAGTCAACCGGAGGTTGGCGATGTCGCCTGGTTCGTCTCCGCTGAGGTTGTCGGGGAGCGAGGTGGTGGTGGATATCCCTTCTGGGAAGGTGGAGGGTGGCGGTGGCGGGTCGCCGCCGAGTGTCGTTGACGGGGTACCAAAGCCGAACGTGGTGGTGGTGGTTTCGATCACGACCGGGAGCGTCGTGGTAGTTGTGGTGGTTGTGGTGGGTGGCGGGACGATCGTCAGCTGGGCTCTTGCCAGGATGGGACAGATCCGCCCGGTGCCAGCCCCACACGCCGTGACCTCTCCATCACCAGGGGCGGCGTCGGCTGGGAGTGTGAGATCCACTCGGAACGTACCCACGCTGGAGACCGTGGTGGTCCCGAGAGCAACAGCATGCCCGACGAATTGAAACCGGAGATTCGCCCCGGGAGGAAACCCTCTTCCGTCGACCCTGACTTCGGCACCGGCCAGATGCTCTCCCCACGGGTTGAGGGGCCCTGGAACCATCTGGAGGTCGCCATCACCGGGGGTGGCGCTAGTGAAAGCCATGCAGCGATAACCGTGAAAACGGTTGCTGCCTTTAGAGCTGTGGCTGCCTGGACGAGCACCATCTCCCCTGACTGAGACGGATCGACAAGCTAGCTCAAGCTGCTCGGATCAGGCCAGGTCGCGTCCGAGATCGGCAAAGCGCGTGAAGTCGGGCATGAACGTCATCTCGACCGTCCCGGTGGCGCCAGCCCGGTGTTTGGCGATGATGACCTCGGCGGTCCCGCGCTTTTCGATGTCGTCGGGGTGGTAGTACTCGTGCCGGTAGATGAAGACGACGACGTCCGCGTCTTGTTCCAAAGCTCCACTATTGTGAGCAAAAATTAGAGATGCTATAAAGTTATGGCCGACCGGTACCGAGGCGTCGAAGACCTCCTCTTCGCCGTCAGGCTCTACTGAGACAATCCGATCCCACAGCACATCGCTGCGCGCCAGCGTCGCCAAATCCTCATCGGCAAGAAGTTCGGCGACCACAGCCGCCCGTCCACGGGAAGGAGACACGCGACGTCGGACTGACGAGGGCACCAGTCCGAGGCGGCGATCGAGCTCGGCGAGAGAAAGGTCTCGTCTGTATGCCGAACGCAGTGGCTGGCCGAGAAAAACGATCTCCTCGGGAACCATCCTGGTTGCGCTTGTCGGTTGCGGAATCCGCCGAGGGACGGCAATGCGATCCCCGGGAACCAGCTCCCTCACCTGTTGCCAGCCATCGATCGTAAGAAACGGATGATTGGCCGTGGCCCGGACCCGGCGACCCGAGGCAGTCGTGATC
>JAICND010000551.1 GCA_025929005.1 Acidimicrobiia bacterium | reverse complement strand
GGTTCCGTTGCGACCCCCGTAGAGCGGGAAGAAATGATCCCAGGTGTAAAGGAGGTCGTAGCCGAGCCGTTCGGTTTCGGCCACTGCCTGTCGCAGCCCGTCATAGTCACCGTGCTGGGGATGAAGCTGGGCGGCCACCCTTATCGGGCGATTAGTCGACACCTCAAGCTGTCCAACCGAAGATTGCCGACCCGCCCTGGACATAGATGAACCAGAAGATCGCCGCTCCCACCGCCACCAATGGCACCAGATGCGGTCGTGTGCGGAACAAACGAATTGCCAGCCAGAGACCCGCTAACCACACGAGCCACAGTAGGACCAGGGCTATCCCCGGTACTACCAGTCCTGAGGTCAGGTAGAAGAAACCGACTCCGAGATATAGGACGAATCCGACGATGCCGAGGCCGCGAGCAACTGTGGGCGACATGGACCGAGTGTAAGGGCACCGTAGACTCCACCTATGACCCCTGAAGAAGAACGCATCGCCCTGTTTCTCGACTACGAGAACCTGGCCATCGGAGCCCGTGATGCCCTAGGGGGCATGAGGTTTGACCTCAAGCCGATCGCAGAAGCGCTGGCCGAGAGGGGGAGGGTGGTGTCGCGGCGTGCCTATGCCGACTGGTCGATGTTCGACGACGATCGTCGGATGCTCACCCGCCAACACGTGGAGCTGATCGAGATTCCCCAGCGACTTGGGGCCTCGCGCAAGAACGCGGCAGACATCAAGCTGGCAGTCGACGCCATCGAACTGGCTTACGAGCGCGATTATGTGACCACCTTCGTAATTGGAACCGGGGACTCCGATTTCACCCCGTTGGTGCACAAGCTCCGCGAGCTCAACAAGAAGGTGATCGGGGTCGGGGTCCGGGCCTCGACTTCAGCTCTGCTTCCACCGGCCTGCGATGAATTCCTCTTCTACGAGAACCTGGAAGGGGTGGAGCGAAGAAGTGAGGAGACGAGGCCAGCCGCCGCTCCCCAGCACAAGCCAGTTGAAGACGTTACGGATGACCGAGTGGAGGGCGACGACCGGGTCGAAGACCTCGAAACGTTGATCACTCGGACCTTGGGTGGTCTGCAGCGGACCAGCGGTGAGGCCGTGCTCGCATCCTCTCTCAAGCGAGCCCTTCTTCGCAAGGACTCGACTTTCTCCGAAGCCGATTACGGGTTCCGGGCGTTTGGTGAGCTGCTCCGCCATCTGCAGGAACGGGGCGTGCTGGAATTGGTCGAGGGCCCGGCCAAGGGTGATCCCGTGGTGCAATTCCCTGAGTCGGGTGGGGGAGAGAACGAGGCCTTCGGACTTGTCGTTAACGTTGTTAAGGATCTCCAGAAGCGCAACGGTGGCCCCCTGCTTTCGGGTCTGAAAAACCAGGTACGCAAGCGCAACCCCGACTTTTCCGAGAAGAAGTACGGATACGGCGGATTCCTTCAGTTCCTCAAGGCCGCTGCCACCAAGGGTCTTCTGAACCTTGAGTGGGACGACACCGTTGACGACTACCGGGTGACCCT
>JAICND010000446.1 GCA_025929005.1 Acidimicrobiia bacterium | reverse complement strand
TGCGGCGAGTGGTACGACAACGGATTCTGGGTAATGGCTGCCGGCTTTGTCCGCCAGGCCCGCCTGTGGACCCTGGCCGGGACTGTCGTCTCGGCCGTGGACCTGGATACTGCGGGGATAAGTCAGCCACCCGTACCAGCCTGCCCGAGCGACGGCCTACTCGAGGATCGGGAACGCTACGGGTCCGAGTTCGGCGAAGTTGGTCTGCTGGGCGGTCAACCGGCCGTAGGTCTGCCCGGTCGTGGCTTTGCCGTGTTTGGCCCCGCTGGCGAATTGCAGATCGAGACCTTCGCTCTGTTGGCAGAAGAGGGTCTGTACATCGTCGATGGGTCTGAAGTCGTGATAGGAGTTCATCCCGGCCCGCGCGGGCTGGTGGAAGCCAGGAGTTGGAGTGGCGAATCTGGCTGGACTCTCCAACCGGCTGGGCTGCCAATTCCGAGCGGAGGCAGCGTCTCGTTAAGCGCGGTTGTCGCCTTGGGCGACGCGATGATCGGAGTCGGAAGAAGGACGGCCGGCGTCACCGATGCCGTCATCTGGAGGAGCGTGCCGGGATCAGTCTTCGACGGTCAAGAATTGACGTGTAAACCCGGTCCGGCCGCCGACTGTCGGGGCGTCGACCTCAGTCGCCAAGATCTATCGAACCGTGATCTAGCCGGCATCGACCTGAGGCACGCTGACCTGGGAGGAGCCGACTTCTCCGGTTCGGACCTGTCGGGGGCCCTGTTTGGATCCGCCGAGTTGTGGGGTGTCAATCTCGCTGATGCGGTCCTGCGGAGTGCTGATCTGGCTGGAGTCCGAATCTCGTCTCTTCTTGGCGATGAGGTCGACATCTCTGGTGCCGACTTCACCGGCGCCGATTTGCGCGGCGCCACACTCGAACTGACAGCACCCGCCATCTTTGATGAGGTTATGGCCGACGCGGCTTACTTCAATGTCACGGGAACGGTGGTAGGAGTCAGCTTTCGCAATGCCAGGTTGGAGCGGGCGTTCGTCACCACGGCCTATGACGCCGAAGAGGCGAAACTAGTAGCGGACTTCGATGGTGCCAGCCTGAGCCTGGCTTACATCGATGTCGACACCACCGGTAGCACCTTCGCCGGGGTGGCCGGGAGCGACGTCAATTTCGGGGCCGAAGCGGTGTGCCCGGACGGCCAACCTCCGCTCAGCGAGGCCTATGGCATCAGTCGCTGCACACTCGACGGGTAGGTATACGGAAAAGGACGTTGGCGAAGCCGCGACCTGACTCTGTGAATCTGGTCCCCCGGCAGGGTCCCCTCGGACGAGTATCACCTCGTGGTGACCGATGATGCGATCGTCGTTCGCGCAGTTCAGCCGTTCGAGGCCTTCTACCGAGCCAATTACCGCCCGGTCTTGGCTTGCCTCTATGCGCTAGCTGGGCCGGGCTCAGCTGAGGACCTCACCCAGGAGGCGTTTCTTGCCGCCAGTCAGCGATGGGACGAGGTTGGGGTTCTCGACAACCCCGGGGCATGGGTTCGAAGGGTGGCGATCAACAAGGCTGCCTCGGCGTATCGGCGACGTCGCGCGGAAGCGCGGGCCGTCGTGCGGCTGGCCGGCGGAGATCACGGGGCCATCCCCACAATGTCCGAACACAGCGGCGAAGTGTGGAGAGCGGTGCGATCTCTACCAAGGCGTCAAAGGGAAGCCATCGTTCTTTGTCTCGTGGTTGGCTACTCGCGAATGGAGGCAGCCGGGTTGATGAGCGTTGGAACCGAAACAGTCAAGACCCATCTCGAAAGAGGACGCCAGGCATTGGCCGAACTCCTGAAGGAGAACATCGAATGAGCGTTGAAACCCGTCTGCGCGAAGCGACTTCTGAATTGGATGCCGCCCTGTCTCGCGTGGCAATCCCGCCGATGGCTGGGCTGCCGAGGTCGAGATCCCTGGTCGCAGCAGTCGCGGTGCCGGTTGCACTGATCCTCGGTGCTGTCTTTCTCGTGCTTTTTATTGATGCCCCGGCCAGCGACGTGCCGCCAGGTGGGACCACGACCTTCGCTACCAGCGGAACCTCGGCGGAAGGGACCACCTCTCCTCGGCAGATGACCGGACCAATCGATGTCATAGATCCGAGCTTGACGCACCCGGACCTTATCTCCGCGCTGGCTTTCGATCCCGACTCATTGGGCCAGGAGTATCGGCTCGCCCCGG
>JAICND010000086.1 GCA_025929005.1 Acidimicrobiia bacterium | reverse complement strand
GACATCGAACAAGTGTTCGATACTATGGCTACCCGAGCGAGCGGAGTCAGATGGGGCCCCAGGGGGCGGTGCAGCAGCCGACGAAGACAGAGCTGGTTTTGCCGGCTCTGTCACCGGGGCAGGTGGTGGGGTTGGAGGGACCAACCGGGCTGGGTTTGACCCGGCTCGGTTTGTCCCTTCTGGCTGCTCCCTCCCGGGTAGGCATGGTGGTGGCCCTCGACGTGCGGGGATGGTTGTCGCCCGCCTCGGCCTGGGAAGTAGGGGTGATCCCCGAGCGGCTGGTGCTGATCCGTTGCGATAATCGGAAGTTGTGGCCCCAGGTGGCTGCCGCCGTGTTGGAGGGCGTGGCGGCGGTTTACGCCGAAGTTCCCTCCGGGGTGGGTGAGCAACAGTTACGAAGGCTGGCTGCTCTCAATCGGGCTCGGCGAGCGGCTCTGATGTTGCGGCCGGTGCGGGGCGACCTGCCTTCTGGCATTGCCCATCTCCGTCTCCGGAGCACGGGCGTGTCATGGGAAGGGGTCGATAGGGGACACGGTCGTCTCACTCGTCGTCGGATTTCACTTGAGATCTCTGGCAAGTCGATTCCCCTTCGGGAAGTCGAACTCGACGATGTGTTACTCGCGACCACGCACACCCCCCAACGCCTCACGTCTCACGTCTCACGCCTCGCGTAATGCGCACGCTTTGTGTCTGGTATCCCGATTGGCCGCTGCAGGTATTCGAGACGGCCGGTGAGGCTTGTCTGGTGGTCGAACCGCGGCCAGCCCAACGCCGGGGGGGCGAAGCCCAGGTAGTGCGGGCGGCCGATCTCTCCGCCCAGGAAGCGGGAATTCGCATCGGTATGGGACGTCGTGAAGCCGAAGCGCTCTGTCCCACTGCCCGGGTACTGCAACGTGACCTTGGCGCCGAGTCTCGTCAGTTCGAGTTGGTGATCGAGGCGTTGGAGAACCTGATTCCACATGTCGAGATAGTGGAACCCGGATTGGTTTTCCTTCCGGTGGGGGGCGCCGTCCGATATCACGGTGGGGAAGAGGACCTGGTGAGAAAGGTCGCCAAGGAACTGGCTGATCTGGCCTCCGGCGCCAGGATCGGTTTGGCCGATGGCCCCTTCGCTGCCCGCTGGGCAGCAATCGACGCCGTGGACGAGCCTCGCATCATCGATGACACTTCCCGTTTCCTCGCCAGCCTCGATGTGGCGACTCTCGAGCACCAAGAGCTCATCGACACCTTTCGCTGGCTAGGTGTAACCACCCTCGGTTCACTGGCGGGGTTGCCACGGGAGGCCATTGCCTCTCGTTTTGGGGCGGAGGGTCTGGCCGCCCATCGTCTGGCCAGCGGGGAAGACCGGCCTCCTCACCCGCGTCCAATCTCACCGTTGCTGGCTGTCGAAGCGCACTACGACGATCCCCTCGAGACCCTGGACCAGGTTGCCTTTGCCGCTCGCGCCCTGTCGACGCGTCTGATGAACGGTCTGCGACGGGAAGGGATCGCCCCCCATCGAGTGGAGATCCAGGCGGAAGCCTCCAACGGGACGACCCGGACCCGGGTGTGGCGCTCGTCCGATCCGTTCATCGAGGCCAGCCTGATCGAACGAGTCTGGTGGCAGCTACGGGTGTGGGTGGAGCAAGGGGGTGTGAGTGGTGGGCTAATCCGGCTTCGGCTCGACCCGGCCGATCTTTCAGGCGACGGCCGCCAGTTGGCACTGCTCGAGACCGTAGGGGGAACCTGGGAGGGTTATGACCCGGGCCGTCCCGAGGCCGAGCGAGCCCTAGCCCGGGCCCAGACCATTCTGGGGCCCGATGCGGTTTTACAGGCCGCCCCCCAGGGTGGCCGGCTTCCCGGTGAACAGGTGCTCTGGCGGCGTTGGGGAGAGGAGGCGACGGCCGCCGAACGGGATGAAGACAGCCCCTGGCCGGGAAGCACTCCCGGTCCCAGCCCGGCCCTGGTGCCCGATTCTCACCAACTCGAAGTGGAATGGGATGCCGGCATGCCCACGCGAGTGCGATTGGGGAGCCGCTGGGAACCAGTGCTCAACTGGTCGGGACCCTGGCGACTAAGCGGGCGCTGGTGGAAGGGGGAACAGGCAGCCGATCGCTATCAGCTGGTGACTTCGGCCGGAGCTTTTCTGGTGGTCGTACGCGACACCAGGGCATACCTGGTTGGGATCTACGACTAGTGGCGTTTACTCAGACTTTGGTGCGTCGGCGGCAGCGCGATCCTTCTTGGTCGCCTGCACCAACGCCGCACCCACGGCCAGTAGCCCCGTTCCCAGCAACGCCGCCTCGCGGGCCTCGAGGCCGGTGAGAGGAAGATTGTCTCCCGAAACCACCGGGATGCCGGGACCTTGGGGGTCGCTGCCAGGGGGTTGGGTGACGACGATGCCTTTCACTTCGGTCTCGACCGTTGTACTAGTCGCGCCCGCGGTGGTGGGGGTCTCGCTAGCCGTCGTCGTGGTGGCATCGACCTCTTCACCGATGACGACCGGACTGGTTGCGGCAGCGAAGGTTGACGACATCGTCAGGCTCCGAACTGCTGGAACTGCCCATACCGCTCCTGCGCCGAGGAGTGTTCCGTGACGCAATGCGTCGCGCCTAGTCAGATCGGTGCCCATTTCTCCCGCCATCACGAGGAGCCTACCAAAAACCACCGGGGTGTCCAGCACCCCTTGAGTCGGTGATACGAAAGGCCTAATCACCTGGGCGAGGGTCCTGATCGTTGCTCTCCAAATCGAGGGCGGCGAGACGCCTGGCGATAACCATGCGTGCTTCCTCCGCCAGGCGACCCGTGTCTTCCTTGGTCATCCCTTCTGTGGGAATAGGAGGGTCGACCACCACCGTGATCTTGCCCCCCTTTACCAAGGACCGTCCGGGAGGCCAGGCCTGGAAAGTCCCGTGGATGGTCACCGGCAACACGGGTATCTGACCCGCGATCGCCATTGTGAAGGCGCCCTTCTTAAACGCCTTGAGTTTGCCGTCGCGGCTGCGGGTGCCCTCGGGATAGATGATGAGGGATCGCCCGCTATCGACGAGTTGTTTTGCTTGCTGGTTGACCTTTTCATGGACGGCCGCACGCGCCGCCCGGTCGACTTCGACGATCCCGATCGCTCGCATGGCGGGCGCGAGAATTGGAACCGAGAAGAGTTCCTTTTTTGCCAGAAACCGGATCGGAAGTGGAACAGCCAGGAACGAGGCCATAACGTCGAGGTTGGAGAGATGGTTGGCAACGACGACATGGGATCGAGTGAGGTCGATATTCTCGCCCCCCCGTATCTCGATGGGAGAGCCGGCCGCCAGCAGCCAGGCCCTGCTCCACACGTGCGCAATCCGCTCGATCCACGGACTGGTTGGTGAGACCTTGGCGATGACGATGACGATCGGAGCTGCGATCAGCGTGAGTGTTACCCCTACGACGAGAGTCAACAGAGTTCGGAATGGCGCCAGCACGTTGCGGAGGAGATCACGCTTGGACATGTTGACTCATCGGGCAGCGGACCTTAGCCGTGACCTCCAGCCGCTACCTTGGACCGATGGATTCTGAGAAATCTGTCCTGCGCCAGTGGGCCTCGGGATTACAGCCTGCATCGGAGGAGGAGTCGCTGAGGATCGCCTCCACCGCCGCCGACGTGGTCGAGCGCAACGAGTGGTCGACAGTGTTGACGTTTCTCGCTATGCCAGGCGAAGTCAATCTTCAGGATCTTCACGACCGTCCAGGGATCAGGTTTCTCATTACCCGCACCCCCAGGACCGGCGACCTGACCATTCACGACCTCGCCGGTGAGCTCGAGGTCCATCCTCTCGGATACCGGCAACCCGCTCCGGACGCGCCCGAGGTGTCACCCCGCACCGTGGAAGCTGTGCTGGTACCTGGAGTCCTCTTCGATCGACGGGGTGGCCGGCTCGGCCACGGCAAGGGTTACTACGACCGGCTGCTTGGATCGATGCGTCCCCGTCCATATTTGATCGGCGTGACCCTTGATCGTCGCGTGGTTCCGCAGATACCGGTCGATAACGACGACATCCGGGTGGACGCCCTGATAACCGAACAGGGCTTCACGGAGGTCTCGTCGTTCTAGGCGCTCCAGCCGATGACCGCGGTCGGATCGACAACTATGACCGGCCCCGGCAGAGGCGTTGACTCATATTGCGAGTAACGCTTACGGAGCGTGGTCAGACCCTGAGAGTACTCGTCGCCTTCATCGAGTACCCGGGCGTTCCCGTCGATGCGAACCCACCAGAGCCGTGACCAGTCGTCGTCGTAATAGTGGACGAGAATGCTGACCCGTGGGTCTGCACCAATGTTGAGCAGCCGTCCCGGTGTCACGGGCTGCTTGGGCTTGCCATCGATCGCGGTGATGATTCTTTCGCCGAAGACGGCGAAGACGATCGGCACCAGATGTGGGGATCCGTCGGGCCGCAGTGTGGCCAGTGTCGCTACCGGCACCGTCGCAATTAGTCGATAGGCCTCGGCTGCTTTCATGGCAAAGACGGTGAACCTTGCATCTTGATCTGAACCTTGGGTATTTCGGAGTCGGAGCCGCCCGGGCCCCCGAGTTGATCCTCGAGGCCGAACGTTTGGGATATAGGGCAGTATGGGTGGCCGAAGCCTACGGGTCCGATGTGGTGAGCGTTCTGTCGTGGATCGGAGCATCCACCACCAGCATGCTGCTTGGGAGCGGCATCATGCAGATACCAGCCCGGACACCGGCCATGACGGCCATGACCGCCGCCACACTCGACGAGCTCTCGGACGGGCGATTCCTGCTCGGTCTGGGTGTCAGTGGGCCCCAGGTCGTGGAGGGCTGGCATGGGGTGCCGTACGGCCAGCCCTTGCGACGCACCCGGGAATACGTCGACATCGTGCGGGTCATCCTGGCCAGGGAAGCGCCCCTCAAACATGAGGGCTCCCATTATCAGATCCCGTATCTGGGGGCGGACTCCACCGGTCTCGGCAAGCCCCTGAAGATGATCGGGCAGCCTCGTGCGGATATCCCGATTTACCTGGCGGCCATCGGCCCTCGCAACGTCACCCTGACGGCGGAAATCGCCGATGGCTGGCTTCCGGTTTTCTATTCACCAGAAAAAGCCTCGTCGGTGTTTGGTGCCGCTCTCGCCGAGGGTCTGAGCCGCCGCCACCTCGGCAGAGCACTCGACGTGGTGCCATCCGTGCAGGCCTTGATCACTGACGACATGGCTGCCGGACGCGATCTGATGAGACCGATGCTGGCGCTTTACATTGGCGGAATGGGCGCCCGCGGCCGCAACTTCTACAACGAGCTGGCTATCCGCTACGGGTTTGAGGAGGAGGCCAGCCGGATCCAGGACCTCTATCTGGCCGGCAGCAAGGTGGAAGCCGTTGGAGCCGTTACCGACCGGATGGTCGACGAAGTGGCATTGGTCGGGCCTGTCGAGAGGGTCAAAGACCGCCTGGAGGCCTGGAAGGACGCGGGTGTATCAGGGTTAGCCATCGGAAGCCTCGATTTGCCGACCCTCAGAGCTTTGGCAGAGCTGGTGCTCTGATCGACTGTCGGCGGTGGGTTAACAGACTTAGTCGGCTGTGGCCTGCCGAATCCGGTCTGCCAGACCGAACCTGCCTGTCTTGGTGGTGAGGTCGACCATGGCTCCGGCCTCGTCTGAGAAACCGGGTGGATCGTCGGGAGTGAAGTAGAACTCGATTTCACCGATCGAGACCTGGAAACGAGCAACTCCGGTTCGCTCGGTGTGGACATCGGAAACGTCCCAGGAGCCAATGCGCCGACGCTCGTTCCACACACGGCAACGACCATCGTCGAATTGGATACTGGCTCGCTCCGGAGGGGCGGTCCCTCTCTGCAACTGGCCATGAAACACGCTCATCGAGACTCTCCTGACTCTTGGTGTGAAGAATAGGTCGGCCGCCCTATGGGAGCAAGAGTCTGTTGCCGGGCTTCACCCGTCGGTCATCCGTGATAAAAGGGTGTCATGCCGACACCTCACATAGCCGCCCAACCCGGGGATTTCGCCGAGGCAGTGCTCTTGCCCGGCGACCCGCTGCGCGCCAAGTACATCGCCGAGACCTTCCTCGACCACGCCCGCCAGGTCACCGGCGTCCGCAGCATGTTTGGGTTCACCGGCACGTACAAGGGGATGCCGGTATCGACGATGGGTACAGGCATGGGCATCCCGTCTGCCTCGATCTACACGACCGAGCTAATCACTGAGTACGGATGCCAGCGCCTGATCAGGGTCGGATCGTGTGGGGGAGTATCGACCTCGGTGAAGCTGCGAGACGTAATCGTGGCCACCGGCGCCTGCACAGACTCCAACGTAAACCGGCTGCGTTACCACGGTTGGGACTTTGCGGCGGTGGCGGACTTCGAGCTGGCCAGATCCGCCGTTGATGCAGCCAGGACCCTCGGAGTGCCCGTGGTAGTGGGCAACATCCACTCGGCCGACCTCTTTTACAACCCCAATCCGGCTGTCTGGGACGTACTCGACTCCATGAATGTGGTTGCCGTCGAGATGGAGGGGGCAGGGTTATACGGCGTGGCGGCAGAAAAACAGGCCCGCGCCCTCACCATCGTGACTGTCAGTGACCACATCCGGACGGGCGAAGCCACCACGTCGGAGGAACGAGAAAGCACCTTCAACGACATGGTGCGGGTGGCCCTGGAGGCACTGCTCCTCGACCAGACCCGAGCCTAAATCGCCCTGGGCTCCCTTTTCTAGGCTCTAG
>JAICND010000261.1 GCA_025929005.1 Acidimicrobiia bacterium | reverse complement strand
CCACCCCCACCGCCATCATGGTTGGGAGCGGCCGGGGAGCCGAGCTTGGCATCCTTTTCAAGAATCCAGAGGTGTTCGAACGGGCCCAGGTCATCGACACCGTGCTTCTCGACAAGACCGGCACCCTCACCACCGGCGCCATGACTCTCACCGACTTCATCACGGAGGACGACTCGGATCGTTTTCTCCGGCTGGTCGGATCGGTAGAGGCCGCCGGTGGACACCCGGTCGGCAAAGCCGTCGCCCTCGGTGCCGAGCAGCGTGGGATACGGCTCGAACCAGCCATTGCTGTCGAGACTCTCCCTGGGCTGGGAGTTACCGGGGTCGTCAATGGAACCGAGGTGCTGGTCGGCAGTCTCAAACTCGCCGCCGACAGAGGCCTCGAGGTGGCTTCCCGGCTGGTCGAAGCTATTGAAGACTGGGAAAGCAGCGGCCGTACCGCCTTTATTGCTGCCTACGACGGCAGTGTTCGCGGCGCCCTGGCGGTGGCCGACACTGTGCGTCCCACCTCTGCTCGAGCCATCGCTGAACTCCATCGACTCAAGCTCGAGACCGTGATGGTCGCGGGTGACAACCAGGTCACGGCCGAGGCAATCGCCGAGGAACTGGGGGTAAGCCGGGTCATCGCTGGCGTCCTCCCCCATGAAAAGGCCGCCGAGGTTTCTCGCCTCCAGGCATTAGGAGGTCGAGTTGGATTTGTCGGCGATGGAATCAACGACGCTCCTGCCCTCACCCAGGCCGACCTCGGCATTGCCATCGGGACCGGCACCGAGGTGGCAGTAGAGGCCGGGGAGGTGGTCCTGGTTGGGGGCGACCCGTCTCTGGTGCCCGTGGCCGTGGACCTGGCCCGCCGTACTCTCGGAGTTATCCGACAGAATCTCTTCTGGGCCTTTGGCTACAACGTCGCGGCGGTGCCGATCGCGGCGATCGGTCTTCTGGATCCCATGATCGCCGCTGGTGCGATGGCCTTTTCGTCGGTCTCCGTGGTCCTCAACAGCCTCCGTCTTCGTCGATACCGACCGGGGCGGTAGGGTCGGAACTTCGGCTAGAGAGGCTTGAACGAATGAGTGAGATCGTCGAGTTCGCTTCTAATGGCAAGTCCGCCCAGGGATACCTCGCTGTCCCTAAGTCAGGTCAGGGACCAGGAGTGATACTCATACAGGAGTGGTGGGGTCTCGATCGTCATTGCACAGACGTAAGCAACCGACTGGCCCGGGAGGGGTTCGTTGTTCTTGCCCCCGATCTCTATCACGGCCAACAGGCTGATGAGCCCGATGAAGCCGAGAAGATCATGATGGCAATGGAGACCGAGCGAGTCGCCCGCGACATGATCGGTGCAGTCGACTTTCTAGCCGCCCACCCGGCCGTAACAGGCAAGGGCATCGGAACCATTGGTTTCTGCATGGGGGGAGGACTCGTGCTGTGGCTGACCACCCTCTCCGACAAGATCAAAGCCGCGGCTCCTTTCTACGGGGTCATCCCTTGGGAAAACACCCAGCCCGACTACGGCCAATCGGTGGCGGCCTACCAGGGTCACTATGCCGAACACGACGAGTGGGCACCACCACAGGCGACTCGTGAGCTTGAAAGCCGCCTTCGCGACTTGGGCCGGGAGGCTGAATTCTTCATCTATCCCGGGACCAATCACGCCTTCTTCAACGACGAACGAGCAGACCATCACCCCGAGGCAGCCCGTCAGGCTTGGGACCGCGTGCTCCGGTTCTTCCGGGAAAAGCTCTCCTAATCCATTCGGCCGTTCCTTCACGTCTTGCGCCCCTCTTCTCGTTACAGGCCGAGTATTAGGGTGAGATGGTGACCGCCGTCCGCTGGGTCCGTCGGCCCCGTTTGCGCAATCCGCAGGCAGTGTGCGCGTTCGCGGGTTGGGGTGATGCCGGCGACTCCTCCACTGGAGCGGCTCACCACCTCATTGCAGCCCTGGAGGGGGACGCCTTCGCCGACATCGATCCCGACGACTTCTACGAGTTTCAGGCGCGGCGGCCGGAGGTGCAGTTCGAGTCGGGAGTCAGGTCGGTCTACTGGCCGGACAATGAGTTCCACGCCCTCCATCACGCCGACGGTGACCTGGTGGTTCTCGTTGGTGAAGAACCACATCTGCGATGGCGCGCTTTCACCGAGGAAATCGCCGCCACCCTGGTGGATTTGGAGGTCAGCAGGGTCGTACTGCTCGGCGCCTTTTTGGGTCAGGTTGCCCACAGCCGGCCAGTGCCCCTCGTCGGAGCTGCCTCGGACATATCGCTTCTCACCGATCATGAGGTAGGTATCAGCGCCTATGAAGGCCCGACCGGGATCGTCGGTGTGCTGACTCAGGCACTTGCCGAACACGGATTGGAAGCTATGTCGGTCTGGGCTGCCGTCCCTCATTACCTGTCGAACCAGACCTACCCACCCGGTATCCACGCATTGGTTCGCAAGGCAACCCAGATACTCGGTCTCCCGCTTGAACTGGCCGAGCTGGCGGCGGCCGCGGCCGAGTTCCGGTTCTCTGTCGATGCAGTCGTGGCCGACAATGAGGAACTCGTCAAGTACATCGAGAAGCTCGAACAATCCGAGTCGAGCGAGGTCAGGCGTTCACCCGACCCGGTCGACGGTCTGGTCGAGGAGATCGAACGTTTCCTCGAAGAGCGGTGAGAAACTGAGAGAGGGCCGTTTCGGGCCCTCTCGTTACTTCTTCTTGTGGCGATTGGCCTTGAGGCGCTTGCGGTACTTGTGCTTGGACATCTTCTTGCGCCTCTTCTTGATCAGGGAACCCATAAAACCTCGTGCATCAATAGCCGTTTGGGGAAAGAACTAGCTTTGCCGGTCGCGGCCTCCCGTGTCAAGCCCGGGAAGTTAGATGAGCCCCGTCGTGGCGACTTGAAACCGCCGGACAATCCCGGGATAGACCTCCAGCGAGAGTGCCTCGACCAGGGTCGGTGCCGAATCTTCAAGTACCAGGGCGAGCACTGAAGGTCCCGCTCCCGACCAGCAGGCGTGGAGGGCACCCGCACCCCGAGCTACATCAATGAGCTTGGCCACCTCGGGTCGAAGCTGATTGCGGGGACCCTCGTGCAACTCGTCACCCATGGTGGCAGCCAGCAGCGCTGGCTCCCCCGAGGTGAGGCCGGCCACCAGAGCCCCCATCCGCCCCAGGCTCCGCACGACAGCCTGACGCGGAAACGTCTCAGGGAGGAGGGACCGGGCCTCGCTCGTCGCAAGCTGCCGCTCAGGTATGGCTATCACGGGAATGAGGCTCGGGTGAATAGTCAGGTTGTGCACCTGCCCGTCAGGGCTACAGAGAACCAAGCCCCCGAATACCGCGGCGGCAGCATTGTCAGGATGGTCCTCCATCGCGGCCACCAGCTCGAAGATCGTCCGGGGATGGGGCTCCCATCCTCTGGTCCGCCAGGCTGCTCCGGCCGCTGCCGCTGCGGTCGCCGCTGATGAACCCAGACCGCGGCCGATGGGGATG
>JAICND010000424.1 GCA_025929005.1 Acidimicrobiia bacterium | reverse complement strand
TGCGTCGTACTGACGTACGGCGTTCTGGCCTGCCCCGGTCTCTGCCGGCGTTGCTTTCTGCATGCCGCAACTGCTCGTCGGCGCTTCGCGGAACAACCGCCGATTCTGCGTCCCGGTAGTGGCGCATGAAAAGCTCCTCGAGTGTCGGCGGATGACTGACAAGGCTGGAGACGCCCAACCCAGTGAGGTGGCGGAGCACCGTTCCCAGATGATCAGAGTCGACTTCGAAGTCGACTCGTCGGCCCTGGACCTGCAGATCGTGCACACCGGGCAACGCATCGAGACCGGCTGGAGGGGAATCCAGCTCAGCCGAAATGGTCGTTCTGGTGAGATGACGAAGCTCCCCCAGCGTCCCGCTCTCGACACTCTTGCCCGCCCGCACGATGCTCACCCGGTCACAAAGCGCCTCGACCTCGGCCAGGATATGGCTGGCGAGCAGCACCGTCCTGCCGTCGTGGCGATCTTCGTTGACACAGGCGCGGAACTCGGCCTCCATTAGAGGATCGAGACCGGCTGTCGGCTCGTCGAGGATCAACAGCTCGACATTCGATGAAAGGGCCGCAATCAAGGCAACCTTTTGACGGTTGCCTTTCGAGTACGTGCGACCCTTCTTGGTCGGATCGAGGTCGAAGCGCTCCAGCAGCTGTCTCTTCTTCTCGAGATCGAGCCCACCGCGCAGACGACCCAGGAGATCGATCACTTCGCCGCCCGTGAGATTTGGCCAGAGGGTCACGTCGCCAGGCACGTACGCGAGGCGACGATGAAGCTCGGTGGCATCGTTCCAGGGATCGCCTCCAAGCAGTACAGCCTTCCCGGCATCGGCCCGGATTAGGCCGAGGAGGATTCGGATCGTCGTGGTCTTGCCCGCCCCGTTAGGACCTAGGAAGCCGTGTACCTCTCCTTTGCGAACCTCGAGATCTAACCCATCGAGAGCGACGGTTTGCCCGTAGCTCTTCGATAGCCCGGCAACCGAAATCAACTCGTTCATAGGGGTACGGTAACTGACGGTCATGGTGCCCCCGGCGTCGTCAGGACTTTTGCCTCTGGGTCGGGTTCGACTACAGAACCACACTGAAATCGATGACACCGGTTGGGTTCGGTATCGACTTGTTTTGGATTCCCCTTGGTGCTGGCGGCACCGGTTTTGTCCGGCTGAATGGCTGGATCTACGAAGCTGCCCAGGCGCTGTTGGAAAAGAGACCCCGCTGTGACCTCTACCACACGGCGTTGCAGGTGCGGGTGCCAGAGGGCCGGTTCATAGTCGAGAACGCTTGGCCTAGCCCGAATGCAGACACAGCCTCGCGAGGTGTCGTCGCCCAAGGTCCGGTCTTCAGCCGCTCGTTGGCTCGAATACGACCTTTTCGATATGAGGTGCGTCGTTGGCGCGACGGGACCGTCGCCGATATCGGCGCCGCGGTAGCAAGCCCGCAGGTAGTGACTGAGGACCCGGGCGTGGCGTGGCGACTCCTCGACCTCGTTCCGGCTGTTCCACCGCTGATCTGGGGCAGGGACGAGCTCGAAGCTGGGGACATGTGGAACTCGAACTCCGTGATTGCCTGGCTGCTGGCGGCGAGCGGGATATCGATGGATGGAATCCGGCCACCCATTGGTGGGAGGGTGCCAGGTTGGCACGCGGGTCTGGCGGCACTGCAATCGTTGCCCGGAGCGCGGTCGGCCTGAGGCGGAACCGATAAGTGGGAGATAGCGTCCCAGTCCTATGCATCGAACGCTTCCTGGCATTCTGTTGGCGGTGCTGCTCTCAGCTTGTGGCGGCGGCGCCGACGAACCCGTCGACTCCACCACTGCGACAACTCCCACGACCGCACCGCTTGAGATTCCCGATGACGCCGGCCCGGTCTTCGTTGAGACCACGGACATACTTCTCATGGAGAGTTTCCCGGTGCAGGTCGCGCTGCACGTCACCGGCAATCTTCCGACGCCGTGTCACCAGGCGGTGTGGGAAGTCGAAGACGACGGCACCACCATTGCCGTCCGTTTGGCGTCGGTCACCGATCCCGATGTCTTCTGTGCCCAGGTATTGGAGCCATTCGACATCTCGATCCCGCTCGGCGACTTCGAGTCAGGAGCGAGAGTGGTCACACTGAACAGCGAGGAGATCGGCGACTTCGAAATCTGACGTCCGATTCATTCGTAGTGGTGCCCGACCTCCACCTGCTGCACATCTTCTATCGCACGGATCTGCTGGGCGAGATCCTCGAGACTCGAGAGTTTCCGACCGTTCAAAGTCATCAACACGTGGCGGACTTCCCTAACGGGGTCATCACTGATCTTGAGGTGCTCGAGGTTCAGCTTCTGTTGCTCAAGGACTTCCAGGATCGGGCCGAGGGTTCCCTTGCCTTTGGCATATTCGACCTCGAGTGTGACCGACTGGAGGCTCCAGGAGTCGACATAGG
>JAICND010000341.1 GCA_025929005.1 Acidimicrobiia bacterium | reverse complement strand
ATCGACGGAGAGGGATTGGTTGGGTAGAAACGGCGGTTTGTCCCGGTCATCGGTGGGACGCCGGGTCACGGCCACCTCAATCTGACGCATCACGTCGGGGGTCGAGACCGACCAGTCCGAGCCCATCGCCAGCCGTGCCCCGAAGCGCAACAGGGAAGCGAAGGGATAAAGGTTGTCGGCAGTCGCTGACGAAAGAAAAGGAAGCGTCAGGTCGTCCAACTGAGCCTCGTGAGCCGCCCATAACGGCTGGATGTTCGCCGCGACATTGAGAGCTCCGAACCGCCCGTGGTCGGCCGGGTCAACCACTTGTACATGGGCAATGTGATGACGCCCCCGGGTCATCGAATTGGCTTGGCGGGCAGCCGCGACCGCATCGAGGGCGTTGCGGACCGCACGATTTCCAATCGCGTGGAAGTGGCAGTGGAATCCAAGGCGATCGAGGGTGGGAACAATCTCGAGCAGGTCATCACGCCCGATGAAATCGATACCCGCGTTGTCAGTTGGGAGTCCGGTGTCGTCGAGATAATTTTCCAACATGGCCGCCGTGTAGTTCTCGGCGATGCCGTCGAGCATCAGCTTGACGGCGGTTGCCCTATATCCGGGAGCCATTTCCCCCCGGCGCCCAACAAGGCCCTCGATTTGTTCGAGACCCTGGTGGCGATCCCACCAGGAGGCACCGACAACCGTTGCGCGCAGCTCTCCTCTGCTGGCGATTGATAGATAGGCCCGGTGATGCTCGAGGCGGACGTCGGCGTCCTGCCAGCCAGTCACTCCAAACGACCGGAGGTAGCCGACTCCCCGGCCGAGCGCTTCTTCCCATTCCGACGGGGTGACCTCGGGGACCAGCCGTTCGACCAAGGCCATAGCCCCCTCGTGCAGGGTTCCTTGGGGAAAGCCATCACCAAGCCGTTCGATGCGACCGTCGGGTGGATCGGAAGTGTTGGCGGTGATTCCGGCCCGGCGCAGCGCAGCACTGTTGACCCAGGCGCCGTGGCCATCGGCGTTGTAGAGGAGGGCGGGCCGGTCTCCTGTGACGGTATCGAGCGATATGGCATCCGGCGTTCCGCCCGGGAACCACGCCAGCGACCAGCCACCGCCCCATATCCATTCGCGATGGGGGTTGGCCTTGGCATAGTTAGCGACGGCTGTGAGGCATTCGTCGGCGCCGCCGGCGTCGTAGAGAGAACAACGAAGGAGCTTGAGGCCCCCGGTCAAAGGATGGACATGAGCGTCGATGAAGCCGGGGCTGAGAGTTCGACCTGCGAGGTCATAGAACTCGGTCCGGCTGTTTTGTTCGCCCCTTACTTCCCTCATGGTGCCGACGGCACTTATCAGACCGCTGCGGAGGGCAATTGCTTCAGGATTCTCCCCCGTACCGGTGAAGATCGGTCCACCAGTGATGATGAGGTCCGCAGCCATGAGAGGCCGCGAGGCTAAACAGCGGCCGGGCGTGGCAGACTCGATGGCATGGCAGAGCATGTGAAAGTCGACCCTGACGACCTCCCCGGCCTTCACCGCTGGTTTGGGGTAGAACTCAACAATCGGACCTGGAAGCAGTTGGACGAGGGCGTCCCAAACGCATCGAGCTCCGACGACGAGAGAACCCAACTCCTAATCGGGGCCTTTGCCTCGGCCTACCACTGGTCACAAATCGGAACCGCTGCCAACCGAGCGCGAGGTGAACATCTGATTTCACGGACCGCCCTCCGGGTAGGCGAGGCGGGATTGGCGTTGACCCATGCCCGTCGCTGTCTCGCGTTGGCCAACGCCAACCCCGATGTCGTCGAGGATTGGGACTTCGGTTTCGCCCACGAAGCGTTGGCCCGAGCTTTGGCCGCGAACGGGAACCTCGATGAGGCCCGGGAACATCTCGTCGAAGCGCAACGAATTACTGCAGCTGTGGCAGATAGAGAAGATCGTGAGATTCTGCAAGCGGAGATCAACCGGGGCGAGTGGTTCGAGTTGACATGAAGCGCAGGTGGGTCGGCGCTGTCACGCTCATCGCGTTGGCGACGGCTGCTTGCGTGGACCAAGCCACTGCGGTATCAGAGTGGAGTGGCGGACTTCCTGTCAGCGAAGCCAGGATCGGTCACGACAATCATTGCGAGCCGGCTTCCAGTCCCGAATGAGCAAGAGATTGTCAGTCCGCCAGTGCCACTGGGCATCTATCGGATCCGTGACCGAGGCGCTCGACGCCGACATTCTGGTGTTCGTTTCGTGGAAGTAGTCGAGCGATAAAAGCCTTCCGCAAGGTCTTGTTCTTGTCGGGGGTGGTGGTATAACGAACATATGTACGGAGTGGGAAACCGGACTTTCGACCAGTTAGAGCAGGATCTTTTCGCCTGCCAGCGGACACATGGAGAGCTGTAGGCCGGTCAGTTGGAGCTTCTGCGCCGGTTGGATCTCGGTCAGGTAGCTACCGCTGACGGATCCCGGTCCATGGTGGAGTGGGTCGCTTCCCGCCTCGATGTGTCCCACGCCACCGCGCGGGATCTGATGTTCTTAGCCAGAGCCGCCGATCGGTGGGTGGAGGAACTGTTGGCGGATGGTCGGATCGGGTTGGAGCGGGCGGTGTTGATGACCCGTCTCGGTCTCACCGGCGCTTCCGAGTCGGAGCTAGTGGCCTCCCTCGGGTTTGACTTGGCCGGGTTGGAACGGCTGGTAGCAGCCCGGAGACGGATCGCCGCTGCCGAGGAGACCGCCACCTTTGGGGACCGGTATCTGATGGTGCAGCCCAACCTGGACGAGTCGGTCTGGAAGCTGTGGGGCCTCTTGCCCGGTCTCGACGGTCAACTAGTGGAAAAGGCCCTGTTGGAGTAAGGCCGACGGGTTCGAACCGTT
>JAICND010000149.1 GCA_025929005.1 Acidimicrobiia bacterium | reverse complement strand
TAAATTGCTCTTCAAGAATCAAATTCATAACAATGTAAAGGATAGAGGAGGTCCAAAATTGTTTAAATTTATTTGGCTGATGCTTGTAATGGTACTGGTGTTGGTTGGCTGCCAATCGCAAGCGACTACGCCCGCCAACCCGGCCCGACTGGAGGAAGTCGCTGCTCAGGGGGCACAGGTGATGCCCTTTGACCTGGAGCGCACCACCCATATCTTCAAAAAGCTCGATAACGGAGGGCTGCAACAGGTGATTTCAGATGACCAGGTCGAGGCCATCCATCTCGCCTCGCTGCGGATCCTGTCGGATATCGGCATGGACTTCCTTCACTCCGAAGCGCTCGACCTCCTGGGAGCCGGTGGCGCCCAAGTGACGGCGGGGACGCAACGGGTCCGCTTCGACCCGGGCCTGGTGGAAGAGATGCTGCGCAGGACTCTCCCCGGTTTCCCACTCCATGCCCGCAACCCGGTCCACGACCTCGTGATGGGGAGCAACAACGTCGGCTTTGCAACCGTCGCTTCAGCACCCAATGTGTCAGACCTCGATCGCGGAAGAAGGTCGGGGACCTTCGAGGACTATTGCGATTTCTTGCGCCTCGGACAGTTCTTCAATGTCATCCACATGTACGGGGGCTACCCGGTCGAGCCGGTCGACCTCCCTCCCGGCACCCGGCACCTGGACTGCCTCGCCGCCATGGTCACCCTCACCGACAAAGTGTTCCACGCCTACTCGTTGGGACGGGGACGCATCCTCGACGCCCTCGAGATCGTCCGGATTGGCCGCGGTCTCACCTATGAACAGCTGGCGGCAGAGCCATCGATGTTCACTGTGGTCAATACCTCCTCCCCCTTGCGTCTCGACGGTCCGATGATCGAAGGCCTCATCGAGATGGCCCGTCACGGTCAGCTCGTGGTGATCACGCCTTTCACCCTCTCGGGCGCCATGGCACCAGCCACCGTGGCTGGCGCCCTCGCCCAGCAGAACGCCGAATTCCTCGCCACCCTCGTTCTCAATCAACTGGCCCAGCCCGGTGCCCCCGTGATGTATGGCGGCTTCACCTCCAACGTCGACATGAAGTCGGGGGCACCCGCTTTCGGAACGCCCGAATACACCAAAGCTGCCATGGCCGGTGGTCAACTAGCCCGGCGGTATCAACTCCCCTACCGGTCCTCGAATGCCAATGCTTCAAACGCGGTCGACGCCCAGGCTGCTTACGAGTCAGAAATGTCGCTGTGGGGTGCGGTCATGGGTGGCGCCCATATGGTGATGCACGGCGCCGGCTGGATGGAAGGAGGGCTGGTGGCGTCCTTTGAGAAGTTCCTGGTCGACATCGAGATATTGCAGACGATGAGTGAGTTCCTGCAACCGCTGCAGGTCAACGAGGATGAACTCGCCTTTTCGGCGATCGAAGAAGTAGGCCCCGGCGGTCACTTCTTCGGAGCGGCCCACACACTCGAAAGATACGAGCGAGCGTTCTACGCACCCATCCTTTCGGATTGGCGAAACTTCGAGAACTGGCAGCTGGCCGGAGCCGAGGACGCCACCACCCGAGCCAACCGTCTCTGGAAGCAAGCCCTGAGCGAATACCAACCCCCCTCCCTGGAAGTGGAACGCGCAGAGGAGCTGGCGGACTTCGTCGCCCGGCGCAAAGCGGAGGGCGGGGTCGGCAACTGATGAACTGGTGGTGCGAGTCGGCCTGGATCGACGGCAGGGTCGTGGCCGGAGTCCGCATCATTGCCGGCGACGACGGCCTGATCGCGAGTGTCGAGTCGGATGTCACCCCGGGAGGATCTCTACGACTGACCGGAACGGTGTTCCCGGGGTTCGCCAACACCCACTCCCACGCCTTTCATCGGGCGCTGCGAGGCCGCACCCAGCAAACGGGCGACTTTTGGAGCTGGCGGGAGGCGATGTACCAGATCGCCGATCTCCTCGACCCCGACAGTTACCTGCAACTGGCAACCGCGGTGTTCTCGGAGATGGCACTGGCAGGCTTCACGACGGTCGGCGAGTTCCACTATCTCCATCATCAACCCGGCGGTGATCGATACGACGACCCCAATGTGATGGGTATGGCCCTCATCGAGGCTGCTCGTCAAGCCGGACTGAGGCTGACGCTCATCGACGCCTGCTACCTAACGGGTGGCATAAACCAGCCCCTCGATCCATTCCAGACGCGCTTCGGCGATGACGATGCCTGGGCCTGGGCAGCTCGGGCGGAGGACCTTCGACCCGATGTCAACACGAGGATCGGCGCCGCTGTGCATTCGGTCAGAACGGTGCCCGCCGATCAGATACCGACCGTCGTCGATGCTGCCACCGGCAAGGTTCTCCACGTCCATGTATCCGAACAGCCCGCCGAAAACGAAGAGTGTCGTCACGCCTATCAGCTCAGCCCCACGGCACTCCTTGCCGAGTCCGGCGTGTTGGGGGCCCGTACTACCGCCGTCCACGCCACTCACCTCGGCGTCGACGACATAGACCTGCTCGGACAATCAGGGACCACCATCTGTATGTGCCCCACAACCGAACGCGACCTGGGCGACGGCATCGGCCCGGCCTGGGCGCTGGCGGCGGCCGGATCCAGGTTGGCCCTCGGCTCCGACCAGCACGCTGTCATCGACCCGTTTGAGGAGGCTCGTGGCCTGGAGATGCACGAGCGCCTGGCCACCGGTACCAGGGGTAACTTCCCACCCGAAGCGCTGGTGATGGCGCTCAGCATCAATGGTCACCGGTCCCTCGGCTGGCCGGAAGGTGGTCGCATCGCAGTGGGCGCACCCTGTGACCTGGTGGCGGTGTCCCGGTCGACCGTCCGTACCGCCGCGGCCGCCCCCGATCAGCTCCTGTTTGCTGCCACCGCCGCCGACGTGACTGATGTGGTCGTTGCTGGCAACTCCATCGTGACTGGAGGAGTCCATCGCCTGGGCAATGTGGCCCGGATGCTTGAAGAGGCGATCAACCCGCTCTGGGACTGACGGCGCCTTCGACGGTGCGCCTGAACATGGCAGAGACATTGGCCGAGAGCGTTTCCAGGGGACCGCGGCCGACCCAGTATCGCCAGAGTGCACCAATCAGGACGGCTGTCGATACATGCCACAGGTACAGAGCAGGTCGGTTGTCGAGTCCCAACTCGCTAGCCAGCGCGAGAACGTGGCCCGTGTAAAGGCTGAGGGTCATCCCGCCGGCACCAGCCAACCAGGCGATGGCAGGCTTGGCGGCCCAGGCAACGATGAGGCAAAAACCGATGACGGCAATGGCCGTTCCCGTCGTGTGAACCAAATCGATGGGTGTGCCAGAGTGCGGCGCCTGAACCGCTAGCTGCCACCACGAGTTGGTGGGGGTGGTGCCGACATAGTGCACGGCAGGCGGTCCGATCACCGCCTCGCCCCCAAGAGGACCCATGAGGAGGGCGGAGACAAGCCAGGATCCCACCGCTAGAACGATTCCCAGACCTGTCAAACCCCTGCGAGTGCGGGAGGCTTGCAGGTCGGACCGACCGACGGCTAGACCCGCCAAGAGGTAGGTAATCCATGTGAATACCGGGTAGTAGCCGGTGAGAAACAAGTCGCCGAACATGGTCACCGGGTCGAGCAACGACGCGAAGTTGGGAACCTGGGCACCGGGTTGCGGACCAAGACTTCGGAGCACATGACTGAGCAGTGGCGCAGCAATCGCCCACATCACAGCAAGCCGGATCAGCCAGGTTCGGCTCAGGCCTAGGAACGCGGCACCGATAGCAAACAGCAGGGCATAGTGAACAAGAATCACTGCGACTCCCGAGCTCAGCTCCCCCAGAAAAAGGCCGATCGCACCGAGCAGCAAAGCTCGACCCCAAATGCCGGTGGCCCCGACCTGCCAGGCGCGACCGCGGAGCGGGATTTCCCTTCCGTTAGCTAGCGCCAAGCCCACGCCCGCTAAGACCGCAAACAGAGCCGATGAGCGCCCGCCTGCGATCAGGTAATGCCAGCTGGTGGTGCCATCAGCGGTCTGCGAAGGAAGTATGTGGACGGACATCATCCCAATCAGGGCGAGAGCCCGCGCCCCATCGATGCCGATCAAGCGGCCTTTGCCACCTTTGCGAGCCGACGCGGTCGTTTCGGCCATCGAGGGGGAGACTAAAGAGACCAGGGGACCAAGACCCCATCTTGCGGTTCGGCCGCCTTTTCGACCAATATGGTGATCGAATGACTTCTTCGATTCGCGCCGCCGTTTCTGTGCATTGCCTTTGTACAAGGCGGGGCAGGTGGTCGTGTGCGTGAGAGTCACCTTCGATTGATCACCTCCACCCCTGCCAGGCCGCAGGGGTTCTTCTTTTTCACACCTGATTTCAAACCAAAAAGGACTTCAATGACCGCAACCATTGACCGGGCAACCGTCATAACCACCGATGAACTTCGAGCTCGCCTCGGCGACACCGATCTGGCGTTGGTGGATATCCGTCCGCTGGCGGCCTACAACGGCTGGAAGCTGCGCGGCGAGGCTCGGGGCGGGCACATACCAGGTGCTGTCGCCTTCCCGACCCGCTGGCTCACCCTTGTTGACGAAGTTGGGTTGGCCCGGGTACTCGCCGACAAAGGCATCTCTGCCGACAAGACCATCGTCCTTTACGGCGACACACCGGGGCAGGGGGCAGAACTTCGAGCCCAACTCACCCGGTTAGGAATCGAGAGTGTGATCGAATACTCAGCCGGATTCGAGGAGTGGGCGGCCGATCCCAGCCTGCCTCTGGAACGACTTCCCCGCTACGACCGGCTCGTGTACCCGGAGTGGGTCCGTCAGCTGCTCGAGGGACTGACCCCTGAGGGGTATGACGGAACCCGGGCGTTAGTCTTCCATGTCAACTTTGGAGTGCCAGAGGAATACGCGGACGGTCACATCCCTGGTGCGTTTTATCTCGACACGAACCGGCTTGAGTCGACGGTCGATTGGAACCGCCGCTCACCAGAAGAACTCGAGACAGCGTTGTCATCGCTGGGGATCACCCGCGATACGACCGTGGTCCTCTACGGTCGTGACACGGTTGG
>JAICND010000455.1 GCA_025929005.1 Acidimicrobiia bacterium | reverse complement strand
GGTGCCAGCACTCCCCGATTCACCCCATTCCGGATCAGCTCATCGATGACAACCGACGCGAGGGCAGTCGAAGGGTTGGGGGCGGTCACGTCAGCACCTCGGCCGCCCAGCGCAAGCGGCGAAGCAACTCGGCGGCGGTGTCACGATCGGCCTCATACTTATCGAGCAGTTCACGAGTCGGTTCGGGACGACGGACCTCGATCTCACCACCGACCGGAAGCAACGGGTCGGCCACCACATCTCCTTCGAACAACGACACCGTTCCCAACCCACAGGCAAAATCGAGGACGGGCAGCGTGGCAGCGGCCGTAAGCCCGGCGGCGATGCCTACCGAGGTTTCCAGCGCGGACGAAACAACGGCGGGAAGGCCCGAACGCCTGGCGAGGTCGAGGGCCCGCACGACTCCGCCCATGGGTTGCACCTTCAACACCAGAATGTCGGCGGCACCTCGTTCTGCCACCTCCAGTGGGTCGGCCGCCATCCTCACCGATTCGTCCGCCGCAATCCGCACCGGCACCTTGCGTCGCAACTCGATCATGTCCTCGATGGTCCGCACCGGCTGCTCGGCATATTCGAGATCGAATCGCGCCATCTCAGTCAGTCGCTCGATGGCAGTGTCGAGATCCCAGGCGGCGTTGACGTCGATCCTCACCTTGCCGCCCGGACCGATGGCGTCGCGCACCGCCGCCAGGCGTTCCAAGTCGTCCTCATGACGCTGCCCGGGATCCGCCACCTTCACCTTGGCCGTGCGACACCCGGAGGCGGCCACCATCTCATAGGCGGTGACAGGATCCACCGAGGGGACGGTGACATTGACGAGCACGTGCGACCGAACCGGCTTGGGCCATTCCGAACAAGCTGCTTCCAGCGCTGCCGCCAGCCATCGGGTGGTTACTTCAGGCGGATAGTCGGGAAACGGGGAGAACTCTCCCCATCCGGACGGTCCATGGATCAGAACCGCCTCTCGTCGATCCACCCGGCGAAACCTGTGCCGCAAGGGAACGCTGATCGGATAGAGCTCAAGGTCTTCGAGGACGGGGGCGCTCATCCCTGACGCTCGCGAAGGAACCCGATGAGCCGTTCCATTTGGTCGGTGGCGAGGTTTGAGCCGAAGGCGGGCATGCGCCCCCGGCCCCGCGTGATCGTCAGCTCCAGGAACTCATCGTCCTGACTGGCTGAGTTGGAACCAGGCCCCAGCGCCGGACCGATCCCACCTGCGAGGTCTTCACCATGACAACGGCTGCACAGTTGCAGGTAGATCTCTTCACCACTGGCGTCGGGAGCGGGGGTCGGCGTACATCCAGCAAGAATCGCGCCCATCACCAACAAAACAGCGATGGATTGCACTCCCCTATCTGGCAACAGCCTATGTGGCATGAGATTGCCGATCGGATAGCTTCTCAACGAGAACCTTGACTTCGCCGGCCCTCTCACGAGATGCGATCAACACGGCATCGGGAGTGGCCACGACGACCAGGCCCTCAACTCCCAACACCGCGACGAGCGGACCCTCCGATCTCAGATAGGAGCCGGCCACGTCTTCGGCAACGACCTCGCCGACGATGACATTGCCCGCCTCGTCTTTGACGCCGAGTTCATAAAGGCTCGCCCACGAACCTGCGTCGCTCCAGCCTGCATCGAGCGAGATCATCAACCCCCGCCCGGTCTTCTCCATCACTGCAACGTCGATGGAGACAGCTGGTGCCCTGGCAAAGGTATCGCCCAGTTCAAGGACGTTGTCGGTCGCCCTGGATGACTCCAGCGCCTGGCGTGACACCTCGACCACGTCGGGGACCATTGCCTCCATCTCTTCCAGCAGCACTCCCGCCTGAAACGCGAAAATGCCACCATTCCAGCGGGCGCCGCGATCAATGAGGCTGGCGGCAGTCGCACGATCCGGCTTCTCCACGAATCGCTCGATGACCCTCCCCCCCAACACCTCCTCGCCGCCGATGATGTACCCATATCCCGTCTCGGGTTTAGTGGGGACGATTCCGAACGCGACCAGATGCCCGCCCTCGGCAGCTTCGACCGCGACGTCCACCGCCCGGCGAAACGCACTCACGTCGGCGAT
>JAICND010000483.1 GCA_025929005.1 Acidimicrobiia bacterium | reverse complement strand
GCAAGTGAGAGGTTCAATCCGCAACACCTGGGGCAAGCTGACCGATCAAGAGTTGGAGCAGGCGAGGGGGAGCTGGGACCGCCTTGTCGGCACGATCAAAGAGAAGACAGGGGAAAGCGCCGAGAACATCGAGCGTCGTTTACGCGACTTGCTCAACTGAGAACTCTCTCGATCCCCGTTCATGCGTAGAAACGCCGTCAGAAATGACGGCGTTTCTACGCATGAACCTGGATCGGACGTCTAAACACCCGTTCGGTGACAACAGAATCCTTCCGACTGGTCCGCGTTCGTCAGGCATTCGGAGACCGCAACCCGAATAGCCGCCGATACTTCGAGTCGGCCCGCAAGGTCCTTCCGGGCGGCCACAGCAGAACGGTCCTGACCCATCCGCCCTTTCCGCTGGTCTTCGCCTCGGGAGAGGGCGCCACACTGACCGATGTGGACGGTCACGTTTATATCGACCTGCTCGGTGACTATACGGCCGGGCTTCTCGGTCACAGCGAACGAAGAGTCCTGGATGAGGTCGCTTCGGCTCTTTCTTCAAATGCGAGTGTCGGAGGTATCCATCCAACCGAGGAGAAGTTGGCCTCTCTCATGTGCAACCGGTTCGGACTCGACCGGGTCCGTTTCACCAACTCGGGCACCGAGGCCAACTTGATGGCTATCACCACGGCTCGACTGGCCACTGGAAGGACAAGGGTGATGGTATTCCATGGTGGGTACCACGGCGGGCTCCTCTACTTCGCGACAGGTCAGGCACCTTGGAACGCTCCCTATGAGTTTGTCGTTGCTCCCTACAACAACCCGGAAGAGACGCTCAAGTTGATCGATGAGAACGGTCACCACCTGGCCGCCGTGCTGGTGGAGCCAATGCTGGGCTCGGGCGGATGCATCCCGGCCAACCCGGAATTCCTACAGGCAGTCTTTGCTGCTGCCAGAAAGCAGGGAGCAGTGGTGATTGCCGATGAGGTGATGACTTCTCGACATGGCCCCACAGGCATGGCAGCGCTGTTAGGGGTTCGGCCTGATCTCACGACCTTCGGCAAGTACATAGGTGGGGGTTTTTCATTCGGTGCTTTCGGTGGGGCAGCCGCCCTGATGGATCAATACGACACCAGCTCGCCAGGCGGCCAAAGCGGCCCGATCGCTCACGCCGGCACCTTCAACAACAACCTCGCCACGATGACGGCCGGAACCGTCGTGCTTGGCGAAGTGTTCACCTCGTCGGTGGCCGTGGCTCACACCGCCCGAGGCGAAGAGTTCCGCCGGTTGCTGATCGATGTCGTATCCCGTAATGGAGTTCCGATCAGCGTGACGGGATTTGGTTCGATGATGTCGCTCCATGCTCGAACCCCTGCTCCCGTCGACGCAACTCAGGCGGCCGACCGCGATTCCATCCTCCAGGAGTTGATCTTCCTCGGCCTTCTTCAACGGGGGATCTACACGGCACCCCGCGGGATGATCAATCTCAGCCTCGTCCACACTGACGACCAGCTAGCAGCAGGCTTGGAGGCGCTCGCCGATTGCCTCGAAGCAGTCGGCTCCTAAACGTGGGGCCGGAACTACCTGACCCACTTGGTGTGATCCCAGGTCGTGATCCGCTCGGGGTCGACCAGCACGGCGATGTTCTTGTCGGCCCAGGTGCCGAAAACGGCGTCCCATCCCTGTGGCTCCACCCGCATCCCCTCGTACTTCTCAGTCACCTCACCGTAGAGACGAAGTACCAGGTCCCGGTCGTCGATTAGCCGGGCCCGGCCCTGGATCACCACCCCGCGCAGGTTGACCACCGATTGGCCGTCCTCGACCAGGACCGCGAGCCGGGGATCCCG